>JBEBIF010000041.1:0-15638 GCA_040080515.1 Chitinophagaceae bacterium
ATCTGAATTGACATATTTGATTTTAAAATTGAACTTTTTATATAACTAATTACAATCCCGAACCATGCTTGGTTTTATTTCAAAAATTTTTGGTGGCAGTAAGTCAGAAAAAGACGTTAAGAAGATTGAACCCTATGTAGGAAAGATCAACCAGTTCTTTACCAGTTACCAATCTCTCAGTAATGATGAGCTCCGTAATAAAACACAGGAGTTTCGCCGCCGGATAAAAGAACACCTGGCTGAAATAGACAACGAAATATCGGCCAAAAATGCCGCTGCAGAAGCTCTTCCTTTTAATGACCTGATGGGTAAGGATAGCATTTACCAGGAAGTGGACAAACTGAAAAAAGACCGGGACAAAAAGATCGAAGAGGTGCTGGAAGAAATACTTCCCGAAGCTTTCGCAGTAGTAAAGGATGCGGCCCGGCGCTTCAAAGAAAATACGGAGATCGCTTCCACCGCCACCCAACTGGACCGTGACCTGAGCGTTAAAAAGAAATACATCACCATCGATGGTGATAAATCAATCTTTAAAAATAGCTGGACGGCTGCTGGTGGTGAAGTAACCTGGAACATGGTTCACTATGATGTGCAATTGATCGGTGGTGCTGTTTTGCACCAGGGAAAAATTGCTGAAATGGCAACGGGTGAAGGTAAAACCCTGGTATCCACATTGCCTGCTTATTTGAATGCATTGCCCGGTGAAGGAGTTCATATCGTAACCGTGAATGATTACCTGGCCCGCCGTGACCAGGAATGGAATGGAACCATCTTTGAGTGGCTGGGATTAACAGTTGATTGTATTGACCAGCACCAGCCCAACAGTGAAGAAAGAAGAAAAGCATACCTCGCCGATATTACCTATGGCACCAACAATGAATTTGGTTTTGACTATTTGCGTGACAACATGGTGCATACTCCCGAAGAAATGGTACAGCGTAAACACCACTATGCGATGGTGGATGAAGTGGACTCCGTACTGATCGATGATGCCAGAACGCCATTGATCATATCTGGCCCGGTGGCAAAAGGTGATGATCAGCAATACCATCTTCTAAAACCAAGAGTGCAGCAACTGGTGCAGGAACAGGAACGTATTGTTCGTAATTGTTTGAATGAAGCCAAAAAACGTTTTACCGAAGGCGATGATGATGCAAAAGGCGGCGGCTTACATATATTCAGGGCGCAACGTGGTTTACCTAAGTATGGCCCGGTCATTAAGTTTTTGAGTGAGTCCGGTGTTAAAGTGAAAATGCAAAAGGCAGAAAATTTTTACCTGCAGGACCAGCAGCGTAATATGCATATTGTGGATGAAGAACTGCTTTTCCATATTGATGAAAAAAACAACTCGGTTGAGCTGACGGACAAGGGGCATACCATGATCACCCGGACCGGTGAAGATCCCGATTTCTTTGTGTTGCCCGACATTGGTGTGCAATTGGCCGAAGTGGAAAAGAGTGCTGTATCTGCAGATGAAAAATTGCATCGCAAAGAAGCCATATTGAATGAATATACATTAAAGGCAGACCGTATCCATACTGTACAGCAATTGCTGAAAGCTTATACCTTATTTGCAAAAGATGTGGAATATGTGATCATCGACGGTGCTATTAAGATCGTGGATGAACAAACAGGCCGTATCATGGAAGGCCGCCGCTACAGCGATGGTTTACACCAGGCACTGGAAGCAAAAGAAAATGTGAAGATCGAAGCGGCCACACAAACGTATGCCACCATCACCCTGCAGAACTACTTCCGGATGTATCATAAACTGGCTGGTATGACAGGTACTGCGGAAACAGAAGCAGCGGAGTTGTGGAGCATCTATAAACTGGATGTGGTGAATGTGCCTACCAACATACCGATGATCCGTAAGGACAAACAAGACCTGGTTTACAAAACAAAAAGAGAAAAATACAAGGCCGTTATTGATGAAATAGAAGCTTTGAGAAATGCGGGCCGCCCCTGCCTGGTAGGTACCACATCTGTTGAAGTAAGTGAATTACTGGGACGTATGTTGCAGCAAAAGAAAATTCCGCACAACGTATTGAATGCAAAACAACATGCTAAAGAAGCACAAGTGGTGGCAGAAGCTGGTTTGCCCGGTGCTGTTACCATTGCCACCAACATGGCGGGCCGTGGTACAGACATCAAACTCGGGCCCGGTGTGAAAGAAGCTGGCGGATTAGCCATTATTGGTACTGAAAGACATGAAAGCCGCCGTGTGGACAGGCAGTTGCGGGGCCGTGCCGGTCGCCAGGGAGATCCGGGTTCTTCTCAATTCTATGTTTCACTTGAAGATGACCTGATGCGTATGTTCGGCAGCGAACGTATCGCTTCACTGATGGATAAGCTGGGCTACAAAGAAGGTGATGTGATACAGCACAGCATGATCAGCAACAGTATCCAGCGGGCACAAAAGAAGGTGGAAGAAAACAACTTCGGTATCCGTAAGCGGCTGCTGGAGTATGATGATGTGATGAACAAACAGCGGAATGCTGTATATGAAAAAAGAAACCATGCCCTGTTTGGCGAACGCCTGGCATTGGATATTGATACCTCCTTCTCTTCAGTGGCAGGCAGCCTGATTGATTCTTTTAAAGAGCAGGAAGATTTTGAAGGATTCAAAATGGCCTGTATCGTCAACTTTGGGTTGGACACCACCCTTGAAGATGAAGTATTTAAGAAAACGGATGCCAACACCTTGATCGATCAATTGTACACAGAAGCATCGGAGAAATACACCCTTCATAAAAGTGAATTGGAAAAACAGGCGATCCCTGTTTTCAAAAATATCCGGCTCACACAAGGCAGTCATATCGAAAATGTGGTAGTACCCTTTACGGATGGCCGCAAAGGACTGAATGTGCTTACCAATCTCGATAAGACATTAAGCACCAGTGGCGCAGAATTGACCAATTCTCTGGAAAAGACCATTACCCTGGCAGTAATTGATGATGCCTGGAAAGAACACCTGCGGGCCATGGACGACCTGAAACAAAGTGTGCAGACCGCTTACCTGGAACAAAAAGACCCCCTGGTCATCTATAAAATGGAAGCGTATAACCAGTTCAGCAATATGAACACGGAAGTGAACAAGAATATTGTATCATTCCTTTGCCACTCCTCCATTCCTATTCAACAGGAAAATGCACAACTAAAAGAAGGGCGCCAGCAAAAGACCGACATGAGCCGGATGCGTGCCAATAAAGACGATGTGGATAGTGCAGGACAGGACTATGCAGCTAATGAAAGGGATAAGTTTGAGCCAGGCGGAAAGTGGGCCGGAATGACCCCTGCCCCTGCGGAAGCGGCAAGAAATACAAACAATGCCACGGAAAAGACGCATAAGGGAACGGGTAAAACTTTCCTGCAAAAAGCGGCAATCACCTCCTGGTTGCCGCTTTTTTATGCACTCCCCTTATTATGGTAGAAAATCGGTTAATAAAAAGCTCGTTATTTCTAAAAATAAACTCTACGTTTGCTATCCATTTAAAAACCTAAAAACCAAACAAAAATGAAAAAATTTCTTGCCGTTTTGGCCCTCGTTGGTGTAATGACATCTTGCAAAGACAAAAAGAAAGATGAAAAAAAGCCTGAGGATGCAACAACCACCACTACTACTACCACAGATCCAGGAACAACAACAACTACTACTACAACCACAACTGCTGCTACTGCAGGTGTTCCCACTTTCGCTGATGCAGAAGTACAAAAATTTGCCAACGAATATGGCGCTTTCATTGCTGCGTATAAAGAAGGAATGAAAGACCCCGCTAAATTAGCAGAGCTTGCTAAAGGCATGCAGGAATGGTCCACAAAAGCACAAAGCATTGGAATGAAGCTTGCCAATTCACCTGATGAAGCTAAGAAATGGGCAGACTGGACATTGGCAATCAGCAAAGAACTGATGCCTGCTACTCCTAAATAATAAGCTGAAAACGTATCAGTAAAAAATCCCTCCTGTTCTGAACGGGAGGGATTTTTTCGTTTAACTTTAGTGCAGCCAAAAACCTGCTCCCGCTTATGTACCATACCACTAAAAAGAAAGTTCATGGCCTTTTGCACCCGGAGATCGTTGGCGATAAGCACTGGGATAAGGTCATCAATATCTTTATCATCGTACTGATCATCCTGAATGTGATTGCGGTGATCGTAGAAACGGTGGAACCTATTCACAAAGAATATGCAGACTTCTTTTACTACTTCGACTGGATATCGGTAATAATCTTTACTGTAGAATATATTTTACGGGTATGGAGCAGCAATCATGAAGAGAAGTACAAACACAGTGTATGGGGCCGGCTGAAATACATGGTATCACCCGGCGCATTGATCGACCTGATCGCCATCGTCCCCTCTTATCTCCATGCATTTATCGGTCTCGATCTGCGGGTATTGCGGATGCTCCGGCTGACAAGATTGCTGCGGCTTTTCCGGCTGACTGCCTACATGAAATCAGCCCAGATGATCATCAACGTTTTTAAAAAACGTAAAAATGAACTGGCGCTGAGTTTTATCCTTGCCATCTTCCTGATCATCATCGCCTCTTGTATCATGTACTTTGCCGAGCACCTTGCTATTCCACCCGGAGAAACAGCAAGTAAATTTTCCAGCATACCTGCTACACTCTGGTGGTCGGTGGTCACACTTACTACTACCGGATATGGTGATATGTATCCTATAACAGATCTTGGTAAGCTAATGGCCGGTCTAATCATGCTGACAGGTGTTGCATTCTTTGCCCTGCCGGCAGGTATCATCACCGCCGGTTTTTTAGAAGAGTTCCGGAGAACAAGGGTACAAAAAACACATACCTGCCCGCATTGCGGTGAGCATATTGAACTGGATGATGATCATACCCATAAAGAACATAAATAAAAAAACCGGGCAACAAATATTGCCCGGCTGAATTAGTTGATTTACTGCTTGTTTAAAACCCTTTCTTCACCGGCTTCAGATCATATTTCTGCTCGTAGCGGTCATTCAGCAATTTGTGCTTGTCTGTCAGATCGATCTTTCTTCCCTGGATAAATGCAGCAGTCACATTGCTGGTCCGCATATCTAATATATCCCCGTCGCTAACGATGATGTTAGCATCCTTACCCACTTCTATGCTGCCTGTTTTATCAGACACGCCCATGATCTTAGCAGCATTCAAGGAGATAGCAGCTAATGCTTCTTCTTTGGTCAGTCCAAAAGCGGCGGCAGTTCCTGCATTGAATGAAAGGTTGCGGCCACGGGTTTGTGCATCATCATCAGAGATGGCGAACAGCACACCGGCTTTTTGCAAAGCTGCTGCTGTTTTATAGGGCTGGTCCACATCATCATCCTCAGCTGTAGGCAGACTATGCGGTTGCTGAAGGATCACTGACACGTTATGCTTTTTCAGCAGGTCGGCCAGCTGATAACTTTCGCTGCCGCCCACTATCACCATATCAAATCCAAACTCTTTTACAAAATCCAACGCCACCAGCATTTGTTTGGCCGTATTTGCATGCACATAGAATTTCTGTGTTTTATTGAACAGACCTTTAACAGCTTCAAACTTCAGGTTGGTTTCTTCATGGGTGGCTTCGGCATTGTATGCTTTTGCTTCTTTAAAGAAAGCTTTCAGTCCTTCTAATTTTTCCAGCCCTTCTTTTACCGGGTCTGTTGCAGGTGCTTGGGGTCCGGCGCCACCGCCTCCGCCAAAGCGGCCAAAATTAGGACGTGGCATCAGCGTGGGGAAATACACATGTATGCCTGCATCTGTTCTGTAGGCCGCATCTTCCCAGTTCCAGGCATCCAGTTGTACTACTGATGAAGAACCGGCAACAAAGCTTCCCTGCGGCACTACATTAGCCAGCAGGATACCATTAGAACGAAGCGTATTGATCACTTTCGAATCGGTATTGTACGCCACCAATGCTCTTACATTCGGGTTCATATCACCTATTTCCCTTGAATCCTGTGTGGCCCTTACAGCATTGATCTCCACCAAACCCAGCGTACTTGTTGGCAGGATCAAACCGGGATACACCTGTTTTCCTTTTGCATCCACTACATTGGTTTCTCCTGCAGGAACTGAAACGTTGGCCCCTACTTCTTCTATCTTACCATCTTTGATTTTGATAGTACCATTTTCTATCACTTTCCCGTTACCTACATGTATCGTAGCGTTGGTAATGTACATCACACCTTTTTGCGGCTTGGCAGGCAAAACTGTTTCCTGAGAATAACAGTTAAATAAAGTTGTAACTAAGGCTACAAATAGGATTAACTTTTTCATATTAAGTTTATTTGTTTGCAAGTTCCGGAGGTTCACTTGTTCCTTACTCCGGAGACTCTTGTTTACTTTTGTCTATTCTTATATTTCACTCCTTTCAATTCTGATTGTTCAAGATAGTTTATCAATTTTTGCAAGAGAATGATCACTTCCATCGCCATATTGTACAACTCGTCAAATTCCGGCTGGCTGAGATATTCTCTGTCAACAGCCCGGTACAACTGTGATCTGAATTCACCGCAAGACCCCTTGGATATATAAAGAAATTGCAAAAACTCTCTGTTACCACCTCTTTCAAACCCTTCTGCAATGTTGTCCATTATTGAACCTCCGGATCTTTCAATCTGATCAATGAGCTTGTAACTTCTTTTAAATTTTCCAGAATCAATGTGTTTTCCAATAATCTTGTTTAGTTCTCTGGCCTTTTGCCAGGAAACAATTTCTTCAAATCTTTTGAAAGTTGCCATGCGGGTAGGGATTTTTAAATTAAAATAACTGTATTAAACTTTTGAACAAGCAAACCTCGGGAACTTTTATTCATCTGTATCAATCACCAGCAAACCGTGACTATGTCCATGATCGCTGCAGGTATGCATGATCTGGTAGCTCGGTTGTGCAGGGATAGTAGGAGCGCCGCTTCTTTTTTCTCCATTCATTTTCCGTACCAGGCGAAGCCGTTCTGCATCCACTTCTTTTTGTAATTGTTCATCTTTTGCACGGTCAAAATAAATAGTACCGTCAATGATCGTGTATAATGGTTTTGCATAAATGCTCAGCGGATGATCGCTCCATAACACCACATCGCCATCTTTACCCGGTTTTAAGCTGCCTACCTTATCATCCACATGCAGCATTTTGGCCGGATTGAGTGTTACCATTTTCAATGCTTCTTCTTCCGTCACCCCACCATACTTTACGATCTTGGCGGCTTCCTGGTTCAGGCGGCGGGCCATTTCTGCATCATCACTATTGATGGCCACTGTCAGTCCCACTTTTTGCATGATGGCCGCATTATAAGGAATGGCATCTTCCACTTCCATTTTATAGGCCCACCAATCAGAGAAGGTGGAAGCAAAGGAACCATGTTTCAGCATTTTGTCCGCCACTTTATATCCTTCCAGGATGTGTGTGAAGGTGTTCACCGTATAGCCCATTTTATTGGCTACTTCCATTGCACCGTTGATCTCGCTTTGCACATAGGAGTGGCAAGTGATGAATCGTTTCTTTTCCAGGATCTCCACGAGGGCATCTAATTCCAGGTCTCTTCTTGGTGCGATCAATCCTTTCTTATCTTTTGCATCGTTATATTTCTTCCATTCTCTTTGATAATCTTTTGCCCGTGTAAAGGCATCCATCAGCACCTGCTCCACTCCCATTCTTGTATCCGGGTAGCGGTTATTGCCGCCGGCGATACTGAAATTGGAACGTTTTACATTTTCTCCCAGCGCAAACTTTATCTGGCCCGGCCAGTTTTTAAATTTCAGGTCATCATCATTCATTCCCCAGCGGAGTTTGATCAGTTGCGTTTGTCCGCCAATAACATTGGCAGAACCATGCAGGATATGGGATGAGGTGACACCACCACTCAACTGGCGGTAGATATTAATATCATCAGGATTCAGATTATCAGTAATGCGAACTTCAGCAGTCACCGATTGTCCGCCTTCATTAATAGATGCAGCAGCGATATGAGAGTGCTCATCAATGATACCGGGAGTAAGATGCTTACCGGTACCGTCAATCACCCTGGCAGATGGGTCAGATAATCCTTTACCCACACTTACGATCTTGCCATTCTTTATCAGCACATCCGCATTTTGCAGTATGCCTTCCTTTTCATTGGTCCAAACAGTGGCGTTCTTTATCAAAAGCGTTTCCTGCTTTGGTTGCTGTGTTTCATCCCAGCCAAATGGTTCAAACGGATACACCACTTTACCAACAACTGGTATCTCTTTTTTCTTAACGCTGTCAGTCTTTGCTTCAGTCAGTTTTACCAGGGTGGCAGTCCATGTCAATGGATTACCCAATGAATCCGTTCCCGTTCCATTCCATTCTGTGCCGTTATTGATGCCACTCAGCCGGGTGGCTGTTGCCGGTAGTGGTTGTTCTGCACTTCCGCCACCTCTTGGAAATCCGCCACCGCCGGGGAAAGCACCGGCCCTTCTTGCCGTATCAGGCATTTGTCCGGGAGGTATGGCTGGCCGCTGACGGCGGACCATTGGCGCATAGCTGATCTTTACCTGTTTGCCATCAAAACTGAATTTGGAATTCAGGGTGTCTTTATCCGAAGGACCCCGTGGGGCAAACATCGTTACAGCGCTGGCACTTTTTACATCCAGAGTATATTCTTCTGTACCACCGGGTGTGGTCACCGTTAATGCATAGGTACCGGCAGCACTGGCGGCATCTTCTTTCACCACATACTTAATTCCCTGCACCCAGTTTTGTAAGATGATCGTTTTTTCATTAAAGACCGGACCGTTCGTTACTAAGAAGTTGGCGAGTTTGCCGGCATCAAGGCTTCCTACTTTATCATAGATGCCTAAAGTAGTGGCCGGCGTTTTAGTCAATGCCTCCATCACTTTGGTTTCACTCAGTCCGTATTCCATCGCTTTACGAAGGCTGCTCCAGAATAAATTTACATTACGCAGATCAGAGGTCGTTAAGCAAAAAGGAATTCCTGCTTTTTCAAAGGCAGCGGCATTCGTGGGTGCCAGTTCCCAATGCTTCATATCATTCAGTGATACAAACCGGGCATCATTAGGATCTTCCACGTCTTGTGCCTGTGGATAGTTCAATGGCAGTATGAACGTGGCATTGGTCGCCTTCATTTCTTTTATCCGCTGGTATTCATTTTGTCCGGCTTTGATAATATACTGCACGCCAAATTCATCACCGATACGGTCGGCACGAAGGTTATTCCATTTATCATTGGCTTCAAATATCTGTGGCAGGTCCTGTGTTTCATTCCAGGCTTTCAGGCTCAGGTTGAGTCCTTCGGTCACCGGTTTATTCTTATACCATTGTGCATCCAGGTAGGTTTGGCGGAGCAAAGCGATATAGCCCATCATAGAGCCGGGATAGCTTTGCCCGGATGTGCCTTTATTGAAAGAATAATGTGCGGAAGCCCTTTCTTTAATAATGACCAGGTTCTCTTTTTCATTGGCCAGCGAAACTACGGCACCAGTGCCACGGGCCACCCCATCACGGATATGGGTGAGCACCGTTCCAAAACCTGCCTCTCTTAATGGTTTTGCCTTTGCATCATCCACGGCAAAAGAACGGTACGCATCTGCATCACTTTTGATAGCCTGGTTCCAGCCATAGGCGCCCTTGGTGGCTGTTTCTAACTGTGGCTGTTGTAGAGGGTTGAATTGATTAGCAGCACCACCCGGACGTTGTGCCTGTGGTATGCCATAATCTGCATAAATATCTATGAAAGAAGGGTAAAGGTATTTGCCTTTGCAATCCACTTCTACTGCGCCGGCGGGTACTTTCAGCCCGGTGCCAACGGCAACGATACGGCCATCTTTGATAACCAGTGTGGCGTCTGTTAATGTGGTGGCGGCATCTTTTACAATAGTAGCATGGGTGAACGCATAATGTCCGTGCCGGGGATCGGCCACACCATTTTCAGGAAAGGTGGGTTGGGAAAATGCGGTAAAGGAAAGCAGCAATAGCAGAACTGTCCCGGTCAGTGTCCTCCGTTTTCTCATACAATTGATTTTGGTGAAAGTTATCGAAAAACGATTTTACTTAAAAACTTTGTTCCGTTCGTTTTCAATAGGATAAGCGGCAAGTTCGGCCTTTTGACGTAGAAACCGGCATTCCCTTTCAACCTGTTACGCCTGTTATTTGCACATTATAAATACCCGCAAATAGTTTTACTTTTGAGCACCAAGAAAACAGAACTATGCCTGTAACCAAGGAACGGATCATTATCCCTGAATTCAGCCTCTCGCCCCATATAGACCAGGTGGGTGTGGAGGAAAGAGCTTCCCGCTTTACCAAGAGAAGTATCAAGAAGGAGACAAAGATGAACGGGTTGAAGCTGGTGCTGAACATGATCGACCTGACGACCCTGGAAGGAAAGGATACTGATGGCAAGGTAAAGCAGCTGTGTTATAAAGCCATGCACCCGCATGATGCTTACACTCCCCTTTCGGGGGAGACGGAGGGGGCCATACCTACGGTGGCGGCTATATGTGTGTATCCCTCCATGGTGAAAGTGGCGAAAAAAGCCTTGAGTGATTCAGGCATTAAAGTAGCATCAGTGGCTACGGCCTTTCCCAGCGGGCAAGCTCCAAAAGATATTAAGATAAGAGACACCAAATATGCGGTGAATGAAGGGGCCGATGAAGTGGACATGGTGATCAGTCGTGGTAAATTCCATGCGGGAGAATACAATTTTGTGTTTGATGAAATAGCCGCTATCAAAGAAGCCTGTGGCGAAGCAAGATTAAAAGTGATCTTAGAAACAGGTGAACTCGGCACTTTCGATAAAGTGAGACGGGCCAGCGATATTGCCATGCATGCCGGAGCGGATTTCATTAAAACATCAACCGGAAAAATTGCTCCTGCTGCTACCATGCCCGTAACACTGGTGATGCTGGAAGCGATAAGAGATTTTTATTACAAAACTGGAAAGATGATCGGGATGAAACCGGCGGGTGGTATTTCCAAATCAAAACTGGCATTGCATTATTTAGTGATGGTAAAAGAAGTGCTGGGTGAAGACTGGATGACCAATGAATGGTTCCGCTTTGGCGCCAGCAGCCTGGCCAATGATGTGCTGATGCAGATAATGAAAGAGAAGACGGGAGTGTACCAGAGTGCGAATTATTTTAGTGTGGATTGAGGAGCATTGGGAAAAGTGGAATTGGGAAATTGGGAAATTTTCTCATTGCGTCAATTTTTCCAAACGAGTTTGGGCTGCGTAAATTAGTCAGGAAGTTTTGAATGGAAGACAATTTCAAAATTTCCCAATTCCAAAATTTCAAAATATTAATATGGCGGTAAAAACGAAAAAGGCAACAAAAAAAACCAACACCATCAAACTCAACTTTGATACCAGTTGGCAGTATGCCCCTGCACCGGAAAGCAGAAGTGCAGCCACCATTAATAAACAATACGATCTGTTTATTGATGGTGAATGGCAAAAACCGCTGAGCAAAAAATATTTTGATACTATCAACCCGGCAACGGAAGAAAAGCTGAGTGAAGTGGCGGAGGCCAATGCCGCTGATGTGGATAAAGCTGTGAAAGCAGCCCGCAATGCGTATGAAAAAGTGTGGAAGAAAATGCCGGCGAAAGAACGGGGCAAGTATATTTTTCGTATTGCCCGCATCATGCAGGAGAAAGCGAGAGAGCTGGCGATCATCGAAACATTAGATGGCGGCAAACCAATAAAAGAAAGCCGCGACTTTGATGTGCCCACGGCAGCCAATCATTTATTTTACTATGCCGGCTGGGCCGATAAACTAGAATATGCTTTTCCGAATCGTACAACAGAATCGCTGGGTGTGGCAGGACAAATTACTCCGTGGAATTTTCCGCTGCTGATGGCAGCCTGGAAGATAGCCCCCGCCCTTGCAACCGGTAATACGGTCGTATTGAAACCAGCGGAAACAACTTCTTTAACTACGTTGAAACTGGCCGAGATCATCCAGGAAGCAGATCTGCCGCCGGGTGTGGTAAACATCATTACCGGTGCCGGCGAAACAGGCGCTGCTATCGTGAATCATCCTGATGTAAATAAGATCGCTTTTACCGGTTCTACCAATGTGGGTAAGATCATTCAGCGGGCCATTGCCGGTACGAATAAAAAAGCAACACTGGAACTGGGTGGCAAAGCTGCTAATATCATTTTTGAAGATGCCCCTATTGACCAGGCGGTGGAAGGGGTGGTGAATGCGATCTTCTTCAACCAGGGCCATGTATGCTGCGCCGGTTCAAGATTGTATGTGCAGGAATCAGTTGCCAAAGAAGTAATAAGAAAATTGCGTGACCGTATGCAATCACTCATCGTTGGCGACCCGATGGATAAGAACACCGATATCGGCGCAATCAATTCCCGGGAGCAGCTACAGATCATCCAGAAATATATTGCCATTGGCA
Organism: Chitinophagaceae bacterium; assembly: GCA_040080515.1. Taxonomy (GTDB): domain Bacteria; phylum Bacteroidota; class Bacteroidia; order Chitinophagales; family Chitinophagaceae; genus JJ008. Next base: position 12,386 of record JBEBIF010000041.1, read on the forward strand.
AAAAAGAAGGCGCTGAAATGTATGAGAGCAATTGCCCGCTGCCCAGCAAAGGTTTCTGGTGCCGACCTACCATCTTCAGCAATGTGGCGCAGAGCAACCGGATAGCACAGGAAGAGATCTTCGGGCCGGTGCTGTCTATTCTTACATTCCGCACCGATGATGAAGTGATAGAGAAAGCGAATAACTCGCCGTATGGCTTAAGTGCAGGTGTATGGACGGACAAAGGTTCCAAGATATTCAACATGACAAAAAGAATGAGAGCTGGTGTGGTATGGGCGAATACCTTTAATAAGTTTGACCCCACTTCTCCTTTTGGTGGATATAAAGAAAGTGGATTTGGAAGAGAGGGGGGATTGCATGGGTTGTTGCCGTACCTAAGTTTAAAAGTTTAAGGTTTAACGTTTAAAGTTGTTCAAGATCGGGTACTCCGCATATTAGGCAAGAATCTTAGAATTTGAAGAACGTTAAACATTAAACTTTCAACCTTAAACTTTACAAGCAGAAATATTAAACGTTAAACGATCTTAATGGAAAAGACTGTAAAAAAATCATCCCTCAGCATCAGCGAGAATGGGTTGGAAAAGAAACCTTCTGCTAAACGCCTGGAAGTATTGAAGACCTACAAGATCTATATCGGTGGGCAATTCCCCCGCACCGAATCAGGCCGTTATTATATCCCAACTAATGCTGCCGGAAAGAAGCTGGCAAATATCTGCCTTAGTTCAAGAAAAGATTTTCGGGATGCCGTATTAGCAGCAAGAGGTGCTGTAAGCGGCTGGAGTGGCCGTGCTGCTTTTAACCGCAGCCAGATACTCTATCGCATGGCAGAAATGCTGGAAGGAAGAAAAGCACAGTTCATCGACGAGTTGATACAGCAGGATGCCACCAAAGCAAAAGCGGAAAAAGAAGTGAACCTTGCCATCGACCGTTTGATCTATTATGCCGGCTGGTGTGATAAATTTCAGCAACTCTTTAGTGCAGTGAACCCGGTTGCATCATCGCATTTTAATTTTTCGGTACCAGAGCCTACCGGCGTGGTGTCTGTAATTGCCCCTCAGGGTGATTCCCTGTTAGGATTGGTTTCTGTTATCGCCCCGGTGATCGCCGGAGGAAATACCTGTGTGGTACTGGCCTCTGAAACCAAACCGCTTTGTGCCGTCACCTTTGCCGAAGTACTGAATTCGTCTGACCTGCCCGGTGGTGTGGTGAATATACTGACAGGGAAGCCGGCAGAACTGACCTCCTGGTTTGTGGACCATATGGACGTAAATGCAACCATCTATTGTGAAAACAATTCTGACGTAAAGAAAATGATACGGGAAAAGTCCGCTATGAACCTGAAACGTATCACTTTCTATGATCACATAAACTGGTACACAGATGAAGGACAATCGCCCTACTTCATCATGGACACCCAGGAAATAAAAACCACCTGGCACCCGGTGGAAAACATTGCCGGCGCCGGTGGCGGATATTAGGACTGTATAAAGTATAAAGTTTAAGGTTTAATGTTTAAAGTTGTTCAAGATCGGGTACTACGCATATTATGTAAGAATCTTAGAATTTGAAGAACGTTAAACCTTAAACTTTAAACATTAAACCTTAAGCACTCATTTTGGTAAGATATTTGACGAACAAAACACGCATGAAACAACTCCTCACATTCGCCTTATTTCTAATAACAGTTACCTCTTATTCGCAGGACACGGCCTGGAAACAGCCCCCTGACAGTAACTCTGTCATAGTACACAGTGACCCCCGGCTGGACCTGCTGGTGAAAAAGCAAGCCCAGATCAATGAGGCTACCAGCCGCGACAGCCGCCGTACCGATAAAGGCTTTCGCCTGATGATCGTAAGCACCAACAGCCGCGATGAAGCCATGGCTGCCAAAACAAAAGTATATACCTACTTCCCTGAATTAAAAGCCTACCTCTGGTACCAGTCCCCCTACTTTCGGGTGAAGGCCGGCAACTTTAAAGACCGCAAAGATGCCGAAGCCTACCAGAAACGAATGAATACCTATTTCCCCAAAGGCGTATTCATTATGAAAGATATCATTGAAGTGAAGGCTGGCAAGGGTTCAGGTACGGAAGATGAAGGAAGGTGAGGGCAAGTTACGAGTTATGAGTTGTGAGTTACGAGACGTATAACCGGCTACCCTAAGCAATAAGGCAAGTTTTGAGTTATGAGCTGCGAGCTACGAGACTTATAACCAAATACCCAAAACAATATTGAAAAGTCCTTCATTATATCTCGCCACTAGTGGCTAATAACACTCCGCTTCATCAGCCATCCTCAACCCTGTAAAGAAACAATCTCCTTATCAGTCTCGCAACTCATAACTCGTAACTTCTCTCACAGCTTCGTATTTTTGCTTCATGCAAGAGAAAATAAAAGCACTGGCCAAGTTATATGCCCCGGAATTTATCGACATACGACATCACCTGCACGCCAATCCTGAACTGAGTTACCAGGAATTTGAAACCTCCAAATTTGTACAGGAAAAGCTGACAGCATACGGGATCCCCTTTGAAATAAAAGCCACTACGGGTGTGGTAGGATTAATAAAAGGCCGCCTTCGCCAGGGCTCCGGTGGCCAGGGCAAAGAAAGATGTATTGCCCTCCGGGCCGATATGGATGCACTGCCCATCAAAGAAGAAAACGAAGTGCCCTATAAATCTAAGAATGAAGGGGTGATGCATGCCTGCGGACATGATGTGCACACCACCTGCCTGTTAGGCGCTGCCAAAATACTCAACGAACTAAAAGCGGAATGGGAAGGCACCATTAAACTGATCTTCCAGCCCGGCGAAGAAAAAAATCCCGGTGGCGCATCGCTGATGATAAAAGACGGGGTGCTGGAAAATCCCAAACCACAAGGCATACTGGCCCAGCATGTGCATACCATGATGGAAGTGGGGCAATTCAGTTTTCGTGGCGGACAGGTAATGGCCAGCGCTGATGAAATTTATATTACGGTAAAAGGCAAGGGCGGTCATGCCGCCTCACCACACCTGGCGGTTGATCCGATACTTATCAGTTCACATCTCATCATTGCACTGCAACAGGTGATCAGCAGAAATAATAATCCTTTCAATCCTTCGGTACTTTCCATCACTTCTATCAACGGGGGCAATACCACCAACGTGATTCCTAATGAAGTAAAACTGATGGGAACCTTCCGTGCTATGAATGAGCAGTGGCGTTTCCAGGCACATGAACTGATCAAACAAACCTGTACCAACCTGGTCGC
>JBEBIF010000362.1:0-3723 GCA_040080515.1 Chitinophagaceae bacterium
TTGTTCTTAATGATGGCCGTAAGGATCCTTTTTCGGAATTCGGCAGTGTCAATTTCCATTAACTGGCAAAAAAAAGCGGTGTCGATGCCTTTGGCCTGAGAGGGAGTTACCATCAGGTCATACGTCAGCGTATTATTCAATATGGCCAACTTATTTCTGTCGAAAACCAGGCCCCGCGGGGGATAGATGGTTTTCCTAAGGATCGCATTTTCATCGGCCATCTGGCTGTATTTACCCGAAACGACCTGCAGGTAAAACAACTGCCCGATGATAATGACAAAAGCAACAAGAAAAATAAGGCGGATGATACGGCTTCTTGATTGGTTGAACGCAGACATTGAATGAGACAGGGAGTATAAAGTAAGAGTGAAGATTAATTACGTATTGCAATGTACGAATTAGAAAAGGCGGTTTCCAAATCTATTTGCAAATAAAAAATTATTTAAGAAAAATTTCTTCGTGTATCCTGCCAGGCTAAAATTTCTTACGCCGTATTTGTCCGGAACTTTAATTTTCTTGGAAACAATAACTCTACTGTAAAGATCAGTAACAGGCTGATGCCGGTAGTGGATACCACTTTGATAAGGAAGCTGAGAAAAGTTCCAAAGTCGAGCCACTCCAGGAAAACCATATACCCATGATGCAGCAGGGTAAGTACAAAAACATACACGGCATAGGGCGTCCATTGCATGGCTTTGGGTGAAGGTTCCCGGTAGTTGAATTCGGAGCTGTCTTTTGGAGTAAGGATGTGGATGAGAAAAGGCCGGACATAGGCAATGAGCACACAGGCGGCGGCGTGGAGACCGGGGGTCATGGTAAAATAATCCAGTACCAGTCCGGTCAAAAAACCAATCACCAGCAGCCATTGCCGGGATAAAGAAAACGGTAGCCACAGGATGAACAGGTAGTATATATAAGGGGTGATAAAGCGGTGCAGGTGCGGAATCTTGTTCAGCACATACACCTGCACTAAGATGAAGGCGGCAAAGCGAAGGATATTTTTTAGAAAGTCACTCACCGGGGCGTTTTTTTAGCTTGTTCTATTTTCTTTTTGGTTTCTTCAAACAGTCTTATCTGCTCATCCCGCTCCACATTTTCAATCACATGCACTTGCTGCAGGTTATAAAAATTGGCAGCGGTTTTTATTTTTAGCAGGTACATACCCGTGGTATTATCCAGTTTTATATCCGCTACCGTGCCCACCATATAACCCGGCGGGAAGTTGAATGAAACAGAACTTGTTAATACGGTATCTCCTTTTTTTACTTCTACTGTCTTTGGAATCCTTTTTAGTGTCAGAAACCGGGGGTCTTTGCCGTCCCATTCCGTCGTCCCGAAATCGCCACTTCTTTTTAAGGAGGCACTTACCGTATTCTGCACATGCAAAAGGCTCATTACCTGGCTAAAATTCGGGCTGACATTTACCACAACTCCCACAGCTGTTCCATCGGAACCCACTACTGCCATATTATCCTTTATGCCATTGTTGGAGCCCCGGTTCAGTTGTATATAGTTCTTTTGGGCGTTTACGGTATTATATACAACGGTAGCGGGCCGGAGAAGATAGCGCCGGTAATGACCAGCTGTATCGTAAGGGATGGAGTCCTGTACCATTTTCAGGGTGGTATCCCGTTGTCCAAAATTTCGGGGTAGCAGGTTCAGCAGTGAGTCATTAAAGCGGTGTATCCTCCTGTTTTCTTCTTTCAGGGTAAAATAGTCTTCTACTTTATTGTATTGCGAGTTGATGCGGCCGGTCATTTCATTAGCAACACCAAGGAACTTGGCCCGGTGAAACCGGTTATAGTTGAACAAAAACCAGAGTGCCACCCCTTGCAAAAAAAGGAAAGTGAAAAAAGTGATGTAGCGGCGAATGAAAAGGAATACGTTACGCAAAGGAGTAAGTTTGAAATCAGAAGTCGGAAGTTAGAAGTCAGAAAGATGCTTAAAGCAAAGGACCTCTTTCTGATCTCGTACCTCCGACCTCCGTTTTATCTCATTACAAAAGGATACCTGTCATAGTTCTTAAGCGCTATGCCTGTTCCTCTTACCACACTCTTCAGGGGATCATCGGCAATATGCACCGGTAGTTTGATCTTGTTGGCCAGCCTTTTATCCAAGCCACGGAGCAGGGCACCGCCACCAGTGATATACAGGCCGCGGCGGTAAATGTCGGCCGCCAGCTCCGGAGGTGTTTGTTCCAGCGCTTTCAATATCGCTTCTTCTATTTTAAAAATGCTTTTGTCCAGTGCTTCGGCGATCTCCTGGTAGCTTACCATGATCTGTTTGGGGATACCAGTTACCAGGTCACGACCATTTACAGGAAAATCATCCGGAGGGTTATCGATCTCTTTCATGGCAGCTCCTACCTGTATTTTGATCTGTTCAGCGGTACGTTCACCTATCAGCAGGCTATGATAACGGCGCAGGGCTTCCATGATGTCGGCAGTGAATTCATCCCCGGCAATACGTATGGACTGATCGCAGACAATACCTGCCAGGGCAATAACGGTGATACCGGTAGTGCCACCGCCAATATCAATGATCATGTTTCCAACCGGCTCTTCCACGTCGATACCAATACCCAATGCTGCCGCCATCGGCTCATGGATCAGATACACTTCTTTGGCGCCCGCCTGTTCGGCACTGTCACGGACAGCCCTTTTCTCCACTTCGGTGATGGAAGAAGGGATACAGATCATCATGCGCCAGCTGGGCGGGAAAAGTTTCTTATTAGGGTGAACAAGCTTGATAAGCTCCCGTATCATCAGCTCTGCAGCGTTGAAATCGGCTATCACACCGTCTTTCAGCGGACGAACGGTTCGGATGCTTTCGTGGGTTTTCTCATGCATCATCAATGCCTTTTTACCCACCGCCAGTACTTCCTTCGGATTATTGCGGTTAAGGGCGATGATACTTGGTTCGTTGACCACTACTTCATCATTATGTATAATTAGGGTATTTGCCGTACCCAGGTCGATGGCTATTTCTTGTGTAAACCAGTTAAAAAGTCCCATTAATTTATGTTGGATTTTACCTTCCTACTCGCCTTCGCTGTAGCTTCAGCGGAGCAAGGCCGGCAGGCAGGTTGGGAGCAAAGGTGAAGTAAATAATTTGAATTATCAAAGCAAAACCTTACCAGATAAGGTTTTTTTTGACAAGCTGGTTTGACAAATTGCAGTTAAAAGAATTTTTACGGTAGTATTTACCGGCAAAATATTGTAAACCATCCAACCGGGATTATGGTTGTTTATCTCCCGGGATACTTTTTGATGACAATCGCTGCTGCATCAGAATGCCACTATTGTTGAAGTTGCCGGGTAATACTCATCCCATTTCTGATTTAATTATCTTCATTGCATGAGGATCATTACACGTACGGTTTTTATTCTCTCCATGGTTAGTTTGCTGGCAGACATTGCCAGTGAAATGCTGTACCCCGTCATTCCGGTTTATTTAAAAGAGATCGGGTTCTCTGTTTTAGCGATCGGTATCCTCGAAGGAGTTGTAAATTTTATAGCGGGCATCAGCAAAGGTTATTTTGGAAAACGAAGTGATGAGTTGGGATTACGATTGCCGTTTGTAAAACTGGGTTACCTGCTGAGTGCTGTTTCAAAACCACTGATCGCAACATTTGCTTACCCCGTCTGGATATTTTTTGTACGATCTGTTGACCGGTTAGGCAAGGGCGTTCGTACAGCAGCAAGAGATGCACTGCTTTCCCAG
>JBEBIF010000363.1:0-3687 GCA_040080515.1 Chitinophagaceae bacterium
GTTTTAAAGTTTTATTACAATTCCTGTTGTTCTTTCCAGTCGAGATCCAATTCTTTTGTCAGTCTTTCTTTTGACGGCATTTTGGAATACATGGCAGCCAGCATAACTGAAGTAATGATTAAAAAATAATAATTACCGGTCAGGAACAGCCCCATCACCGAGAACAAGGCCGCCCCTTCGCAAGGAGCCATGTAAGTGATCAATACGGTACGGTACTGGTTTAATTTGTTGCCTAAAGAAGTTTGCAGATTTTTAATAACAGCTACTTTCTTCGAGTAGGATGACCTGGCTACCAGGTAGCAGAGCACAGCAATTCCTGCCACCACATAGGGAAGGATATCGTTAAGCTGTTTACCCATCTCTTTTGTGGGTAATGCGTTCCCCTGGTTAAGAACCGCAACTATTATTGCAAATACAACAACACCAACCATCAATGCAAAACACAGGATCCGCATTGCTCTCAAGTCATCCTTTGGCCCTGTTGCAGGTACACCGGCTTCTGTCATTTACTAAAATATTTTACCAGCATTAAGTATGTTATTCGGATCAAATGCTTTTTTTATTTGCCGCATCAGTTGCAGGTTGGTTTCTTTGAACATGATATCCATGTAGCCCCTTTGTATCAGCCCGATGCCATGCTCCCCGCTGATGGTGCCGCCCAATCCTTTTACCAGTATAAATAATTCCCGCAGTATGGTATTCATTTCTTCATTGCCATAGCTGTTGGGTATGCCTTCTTTCCGGATACGGATATGCAGGTTGCCATCACCGGCATGTCCGTAGCATACCACTTCAAAATCATGCTTCACGCCCAGGTCCTTTACACCCCGTATCAATGCGGGCAGTGCTGCACGGGGCACTACGGTATCTTCTTCAATGGTGTAGCCGATCAGTTTTACAGCTTCGGCCACCCGGCGGCGTAGTTTCCACAGTTCGGCTTTTTGCTGCGCATCGTCTGCAAAATAAATCTCCCCGATATCATATTGCGTTAACAGATTGCCAATTGCTTCCATCTCTCCCATCAGTACGTCCATATTATTTCCATCCACTTCTATGATCAGGTGTGCGGCGGTATCCTCCGTTAGGGGTACGGCAGCACTGTTCACCATACGGCTTACAATTTTCAGTGCGTCTATTTCCATCAGTTCCATGGCGCTGGGCACAAAGCCGGCCCTGAAGATGGCGCTTACCGCTTCTCCTGCCTGTTCCAGGTTTTTAAATGGAACAAGCATTAGCAGGTCATATTGTGGTAATGGGATCAGCTTTAATACAATTTTTGTTACAATGCCCAGAGTGCCTTCGCTGCCTACTATTAACTGTGTAAGGTTATACCCGGTAGAATTTTTCAGCACATTGCTGCCTGTCCAAATGATCTCTCCATTGGGCAACACCACTTCCAGGTTCAGCACATAGTCTTTTACCACACCATATTTTACGGCTTTGGGGCCGCCACTGTTCTCGGCTATGTTGCCACCGATAAAACAGGAGCCGCGGCTGCTGGGGTCGGGCGGGTAAAATAATTTTTTCTCCTTTACTGCATCTTGCAACACTTCGGTAATCACTCCGGGCTCGGTGGTTACCTGCAGGTTGCGTTCATCTATATCCAGAATGGTGTTCATCCGTTCGGTGGACAGTAGCACACCACCGAGCTGGGCCAGTGCGCCGCCGCTAAGACCAGTGCCGGCGCCGCGGGGGGTAACAGGTATTTTTGCAGCATTACAGATCTTAAGAATGGCGCTGATCTCTTCTGTTGTCCGGGGTTTTATCACCACTTCCGGGGGAAAATGGAGATTCTCCGTTTCATCATGTGCATAGTGGTTAAGCGTTTCTTCATCAACCAGCACAAATGCATCGCCGGTTATTTTTTTGAAAGCGTCGATATGTTGTGCAGTAAGGCTGACCGTAGCGGTTGGTTCCATGCTGTTTCTTTTACAATGATACAGTTGTAAAAATCGGGATTCTTGGGGAGATGGGAAAGAAAGAATGGTGGGTATATGCGGGTATAAAGCGGCAGGAGTGCTTCTTGACAGGGCCAGGAAAGGTAAAAAAAGGGCTCAATTGGACCGCAGGCTGTAGAAGCAGTTTGCAACTACAGGCTTCTTAAACAAAACCAGCTCTTTGAGTTTAATGCTTCGTTGCAAATGAAGCATCACCTGATTTTTAATACTTATCAAAGATCAGACTGCTCGGAACAACAGGGAAACAAACTCTTCATTACTGGTACCAAAAATATATCTTCAAACAGGCTGCCAGCATGACAAGGCTTTTGGTATAGCAGATAGTCCGGCGGCTCAGCCGTTTGAGGTGAGTACGCAGGTTCAGGTTATTGCGCTCAATATAGTTGATATTGTATGCATTGCTGATATGCATACTGGCAGGGACCAGGGATTGATAAATATTCAGCCTGTCCGTCTTTATCATTTTCACACCTGAACAGATAGCCGTATTCACCACCATTCTCAATGTTCGTTTACTGCGCTTCCCTACAATAAAATCGATCACCTGTTTTGTTTCGCTGCATAAGACATAAGCGACCCAATATTGGTTTTGCTTGTTGCCTATATAAGTTCGCAGTTCATCTATTTCAAAGGATTTACGGTTTAATGGTATGGGTGGTTTGACAATACTTTCAGCCACTCTGTGTATAATTCTTACCACTGTATTTATAGCTATACCCAATACCCTGGCAATACCTCTTATGCCAACGCTGTTGCAGACAAGTTTTGGTAGCATCGCCCTTACGCCTGGTTTGCAGGCTGCATAACTATATTGTTTTTGCTGGTATTTTTTACAGCTTGCACAGTAATACTTTTGAGTACCTGTTTTTTGCCTGCCTGCTTTCTGGCACTTGCGGTTGCAATATTTACATTCCATCCTGACCTGATATTTTAATACATCAATAGAAAAATCATGACTGGAAATGTTCAGGTATTTTGAAAAATTACTTAAAATATACCAAAAAAAGACAGGAGACAATTAATTTGCCTCCTGCAACTCATTGTCTTACGCCATTTTCGAAAAAACCAGATAAAGTGATGCATTACCTAAAGTGATACATTACCCACTCAGCGTCCACAGCAGTTCAATATTCTTCCTTTTCTAACAGCTTTGCCAAGTCTTCGAATTCCTTTCTGTTTTCTGGGTTAGCATCAACTGTTTCCTCGTCATAAATTTTTAGCAGTTCGTTATAGTTTGGATTTCTCACTAGCCTGGCTGCTATTATAGCTATACAAGCACGTATGGGATAGGGTCGATTATGAATAGATAATTCTCTGGGAAACTCATTTAACAATTTGTCAACTTGCTCTATTGAGCTATTTTTATTAAAATAAGGAAGGATGTACTCTTTAAATCTTTCAGGAATTACTTTTTTCAAAATCTCAATATCATCCTCATTTTCTATTTTATAGGAGATATCCTCAGTTGTGCCAATTCTATCTGAATTATCATAGTGCTTCATTATCTGACCTAAGCTGTTACCAAGAGTCTGAGTCTCCTCATTATATGATTTCTCTTTTTGAGTCACCTGATGATAAATATCTTCTATTAAATGTAGTTTGATTTTGAAGACAGGCTTTACTAATATTTCATTGGGATAAGCATAAAAAAGCAAATCAAAAACTTGCATTCCTCCTTTAATTTCTTTTACAAACCTTTTCCTTTTAGAATCGAATATAAACCCATACT
>JBEBIF010000042.1:0-15446 GCA_040080515.1 Chitinophagaceae bacterium
CTATAGTTTATGGTACCAGTTTGACAGTCACCCGGAAAAGACAGTACACGGCAGAACAGGCGTTTCAGGCATCCGGTTCTTTCTTTGGGAAGGACAGCTCAGTCGTATTGCCGATACCGGAATGCTGAAGGAAAAAAAAGATCATATATTTTACCTGCATACGTTATTATGGGCTTTCTTACCGTGGTCCATTGTTTTATTTACAGCCATTATTGATAAAATAAGAACTGGTGTAAAAAAACAAGGCATGCTTCAGCAAGAGTGGTTTACATTGACCGGCAGCCTGCTTGCTATTCTTTTATTTTCATTGGCCCGGTTTCAATTGCCATACTATACCAATGTCATATTCCCGTTTCTCGCTGTTATCACTGCCGCTTATATTTATAAGATAAGAGAAACTTCTTCCCGCTTTTTCAGCATTCTTCAGAGCGGTTTTACAATTATTATACTTGCAGTACCGGTTTTGTTACAAGTATTTTATTCACCCGCAGTTTCATCCTACTTAGTATTCATTGTGTGGGCCGCCCTGCTTGCATTGCTGATAGTACTGCCCCGGCTGGTAAAACTCAACAAAACTCTTATTGCTTTTTGCAGGGCCGGCCTGGCTATTTTAATCCTGAATTTTTATCTCAATCAATTGTTTTACCCGGACCTGCTGAAATACCAGTCGGGTACAGAAGCTGCTTTTATTGCCAATAAAAATTATCCCGGAAAGCCGGGAGTATATGTAAGCTTGTATTCCCCTGCTTTTGAATTTTACCTGGAGAAAGAAGCGTTACATGGCGGCAGTGACCCGGTACCGGACACCGGCGCTGTTTTATCCGGTACCTGGTATATAAATGAAGAAGAGCTGGGACATTTAAAAACGAATGGCACCAAATATGAACTGATAAAGGAGCTGCCACATTTCAGTGTGACACAGCTTAGCCTGAAGTTCATTAACAAAAAAACAAGGGACAAGGAGTTGAAAAAAAGATACCTCGTCCGGATGCAATGATGTTTTAGTAAAAGAATTAATACCCCGTCCCGCTTATTATGGCTGAAAAAAAATATTCCTGGCATAAGGTGGCCGATCATATTAATGAACTGGATTTTTCCAGTAATAATATTGCAGTAGCCGACCTGGATGGAAAGAAGATCTGTATCGGGCGGTTTAAAGAAGCCATTTTTGCCTTTGCTTATAAATGCCCGCATGCAGGCGGCCTTCTGGCCGATGGCCATATAGATGCGCTGGGCAATGTGGTTTGTCCGCTGCACCGGTATAAGTTCAATATGCAAAATGGCCGGAATGCAAGTGGCGAGGGATATTACCTGAAACACTGGCCGGTAGAGCAGCGGGATACAGGGGTATTTGTGGGAGTGGAAGAAACAGGTGGGTTTTGGGGCCTTTTTCGGTAAAATTTTGACTGTTAATACCTTGTTGAAAAGCTAAAATCCCTATTTTTGCTGCCCCAAACGGAAAATTGCAAAGGATAAAATTCCAAATCCCAGTTGGGAGATGGAATTTGTGATTTGAAAGTTTGGAATTTGACACATTTTCCTCCTTAGCTCAGTTGGTTAGAGTCCCGCACTTGCGGGATTAATCAGAGGGTTCGTTGGAAAAAAATAGTTCTTAATATAGTATTCCTCCTTAGCTCAGTTGGTTAGAGCATCTGACTGTTAATCAGAGGGTCGTTGGTTCAAGTCCAACAGGGGGAGCAAAACCCGGAAGGAATTCCGGGTTTTCTATTTTAATCCGCCTATGTTTTACATTTATATCCTGTTTGCCGAAAAGCACAACAAGTATTATGTTGGTTATACCAGTAATTACTTGCAGCGGCTGATCCAGCACAATACACAGGAATTTTTCAATACTTATACTTCAAAGTTCAGGCCCTGGCAACTCTCCGCTGTTTTCGAATGCAGTACTGAAGAAAAGGTTGCTATCAGGATTGAACGCTTTATAAAGAAACAAAAAAGTCGAAGTTTGATCGAACGATTAATTTCCCCCGGGTTTTTTCCAACAGGGCCCTTAGCTCAGTTGGTTAGAGTCCCGCACTTGCGGGATTAATCAGAGGGTCGTTGGTTCAAGTCCAACAGGGGGAGCAAAACCCGGAAGCAGTTCCGGGTTTTTTATTTCTAATCTAACTTATGAACTGAACATTCTCTCTACCGAAGACCAATTAGCTGCCTTACTGGAAACATCATTCACCCGGCCACAGGCGATTTTCAAACACTCCACCCGTTGCCACATCAGCAGCACTGCAAAAACAAGATTGGAAAAAACAACACCCCCCGAACATATCGACTTTCATTATCTTGATCTGCTGGCTTACCGTTCTCTTTCCAATAAGATTGCGGAAGAATTGAACGTATATCACGAATCGCCACAGGTATTACTTATCAAAAACGGGGAATGTGTGTATGACGAAAGCCATCTCTCCATCTATATGGATGATATTGCTGAACAAGCGGCTTAAATTCCAACCTGCTATTTATCTATGCTTCTTCTTATTTTCATACCCTCATGGAAATAGTCGTTACCGTTTTAGTGGTCATTGCTTCACTGGTTCTGTTGCTCTCTTTTGTGATGCGACAAAAAAAGAAGCCTGTTATACTTCAGCCGCTACCCGCTAACCATAAGGCTATCCTCGAAGAACAATCTGAATTTTACCAGCAACTGGATGGGGCAAAAAAGACAGAATTTGATACCCGGGTGCAACAATTCCTCTCTGCGGTAAAAATAACTGGTGTAAAGACCGCAGTGGAAGACCTTGACAAAGTGCTGGTGGCAGCCAGTGCCGTCATTCCCATTTTCGGTTTCCCGGATTGGGAATATGTAAACCTGCGGGAAGTATTGCTCTATCCGGATTCTTTCAATCATGATTTTGAACAAACCGGCAGCGACAGAAATGTGCTGGGCATGGTGGGCAGCGGTGCCTATAATAATGTAATGATCTTATCACAGCATGAACTGCGCCAGGCTTTTATTAATAAGACCGGCAAAACAAATACCGCCATTCATGAGTTTGTCCACCTGGTAGATAAAACAGACGGCACCGTAGATGGTATACCGGAATTCATTCTCAATAAAAAATACATTGTGCCCTGGCTGCAACTAATGCACCAGGAAATAAAAAAGATATTGGCCGACCGGTCCGACATTAATCCATACGGCGCTACCAATGAAGCAGAATTTTTTGCCGTTGTATCCGAATACTTTTTCGAACGCCCGGAACTAATGAAACAAAAGAATCCCGAACTGTATGAACTACTGGCAACAATTTTCCGGCAACAACCGGTAACAAAAGATTAAAAAAACTCCCGCTACAATTAAGCAACAGGAGTTTCTTCAATTATTAATTACTAATTTTTAATTAGTCTTACTCGCCTATCGCCTCTTCCCTTCCTTTCTTCCCCCAGCTTCTGTGCTTCGCTCCATCCATCTTCACGATCTTCGGGATAAATTTTCCAACCACATCCACCAGTGCTTTTTGCGATTGCATCACCAGTTCAATATCCTTGTAGGCAAATGGTGATTCATCCAATCCGCCACCTAATAACTTCACACCAAACTTCTTCAGTTCGTCTTTGAATTGTTTATCCGTCACCGAAGCAATGGCCCTGGTACGGCTCATTTTTCTTCCTGCACCATGCGCAGCAGAATTAACAGCCGCTGATTCACCTTTACCTTTTACAATAAACCCATCAGCCGTCATAGAGCCGGGAATAATTCCCAGTACATCTTTACCAGCAGGTGTGGCACCCTTACGGTGAACGATGACGTCTTTTCCTTCCCACTTCTCTTTCCACGCAAAGTTGTGGTGGTTTTCTACCATCTTCATTGGTTTACGTCCCAACTGCTTAGCGATCTTGGCATGAATGATATGGTGACAAGCAGATGCATAATCTCCCGCCAGGTTCATTGCCAGCCAGTATTCCCAACCTTCTTCTTCATCCAGCGTTAACCACGCAAGGTTCTTGGCATCATGTGGCAGGCGCCTTTTGCTGATAGCGATCTTGGTATAATGATTTGCCACCGTAGCACCCAATGCACGGGAACCAGAGTGAGATAATAAGCCCACATAATTACCAGCCTCAATACCCAACACTTCATCTTTTTCGGTTATCTCCACTACACCAAACTCTGCAAAGTGATTACCACTTCCCGAAGAACCTAATTGTTTCCAGGCACGGCCATGCAGGTTTTTCAGCAATGGCAATTGATAAAACAATTCGTTCTCCATTACTTCATGGTTTTCTGCACGGTCAAATTGCTGCCCGCTGCCAAATAAAGTAGCTTCATTGATCTCCCTGGCGAAATACGATTCCTTTTGTGTCAGTTCTTTCGGATCAATATCAAAAATGCTCAGGCACATCCGGCAACCGATATCCACTCCCACTCCATACGGAATGACGGCATTCTCCGTGGCCAGCACTCCGCCAATTGGTAAACCATACCCGCTGTGTGCATCCGGCATTAATGCACCGGCCACACTTATCGGCAACTTTGCCGCAGTGTACATCTGGTGCATCGCTCCTTCCTCAATATGTTCCTGTCCGAATACATTGAACTGGATACCAGTTTGGTTCAATGATACCTCCCCGCCTTCTGTTGCTGGCTTGGGCAATAATTGTTCTGCTATCAGTGCCAGCACGGCATCGTTTGTATATTCCATTGGGCTTGCCAATACTTTCTTCAATAATTCCATTACTTCCTCCTTTCCGTGATGCTTGTAATTTTTCTGCATCGCATTCATTGCTACGCTTATCACCGGTCCTTCCGGGTAGCCGATAGCCCTTAATTCTTTTCCTGTTATTTTTAGTTTGCTCATTTAGTTTGCTTTTTACCACGGAGAACACTAAGTTTTTTCACTAAGGACACAAATACCTTGTGAACTTTGTGTTATCCTTCTTTGTGTGCTCTGTGGTTTTATTATTTTACCAACGGCAGGAACTCCGGTCATCGTCCCTTGCAGCCTGGCCAATAAAAAATAGTTTGTCTAAAGCCAGTTCAAAACTATCAATTATCCCCGGGCTAAAGCCCGGGGCAATTGACATCTCCAATATTAAAGGTCACACCAACTCTTTACGACACTATTCACTACTCACTATTCCCCATTCACTCTCCTCAATTCATCATCACTTCCTGCCTTCTGAACCCGACCACTTCTATAGAAGAAACTTTTTCCTCTTTTTCATGCGGGTTGGCGATCTCAGCAATGGTCATCGGTTTATCAATCACCGTGTCAAACCCGAAATGCTTAGACAACTGCTTGGCCTTTTCAACACCCAGCTTTCCGAATTCATACTTAGCGATCAACCTGCCCTGCCGCATCAACGCACTGTCCACCATGGTCAGCGAACTGTTGAACGTACAGATCAGTTGTACATTCAGGAAGTCGGCCAACAAACCGTCTGAAATATTCAGCAGGTTTGAAACAGATGAACTGCTGTTATTCTTCCGGTCCATGATAATGTTCTCCGCATCTTCAATGATCAGCACTGAGTCCGGGTTGTCGATCAGCAGGTCCATCAGTTCCGGATTCATTATCTCTCCCGCCGTGGCAGGCGACACAAACAACACCTTCTTTTTCAGCCGCCCGATAAGGTAGCGCAGGTAAGTTGTTTTTCCCGAGCCAGGTAAACCATGCAGCAACACAATGCCTTTATCATTCTTTTTAGCCAGCCTTGTCTGTATTGTTTTGTCCACTTCTTTAAAATCGTCCTCGTAAAACAAATCAAGGTTCAGTCGTGACTTTTTGATCTCCATGCTTTTTAACTCAAGTCCATAGCTGTCTTTCGATATCAGGTTGATCTCAAAGTTCTTTTTCTTCTCCCTGCGTTTAAACCGGCTCACTTCCTTTATCAGCGCATTGGCCATTTCATAATCCTCATGCGTATGCAGCACTTCGCAGTAATTACTCCCCAGTTCCACCAGGCAATCATCCTTCATCATGATGATGGTAGTGAAAAAGTGCGATTTCTTTTTCTTACGGTCATACTTCGAATTTTGAAATATTCCGGTAATAGCACCAGCGTATTCAGCTTTAATATATTTCAATACCTTTTCTGTATTCAACTGGTCGGCCCAGGTTATACAGGGCACCTTGTTGTACGAATACATATAATAGGTCTTGCAATTAAGAAAGCTGTTTTCAAAAATGCTATTGGCTTCAACTATTCTCTGTTGCGTTTCCATTTTTTAATTTTTTAAACTAGTAAAATCATTTACGTTGTTAAACTAGTTAGTATTTACTATTTCAGTACAAGAGTCAGCATTGTTATAAATTTTATTATTTGTATTATCTGTGACAATCCATTTAATCAGCGAGATCTGTGCTCCTTACTGCACCACTTTATTCGCACAACTGGAACTGGCAAAGGCATCAGGTTTGGCCCGAAAGGCAAAACCCATTCCCATGATATAGCCCATAGCTTCCTTCAACGCATCATTGCTTTTGAATGACGGGTTAGTGTTGATGTCCGCATGTACTTCCATATCCACACTGTAGCGGCTGAAGATGTTGCACAAGGCGTACGCCACATCAATACTTTTGGCCACTTCGGTCAGCATCCGTTCTTTGATGCTCATCCGTTGTTTAGTGGTTTCGTTATGGATGTACATAAACCCGCCTTTCCCTTTCCGGATGAAAACAATAACGGTGGCAAATTCAGTGATCTTACCTTTTACCTGGCTATCGGTACCGATGCATACCTTCAGCTCATGTCCCAGTTCTTGTTCACGCATCAATACTGCGGTTACTTCTTCCGCAATCGGTATCCGAATCCGTTCACCGTTTAATTTTCTCCATTGTTGTTGTTCATGTTCCATTTTATTCCCTTGCGGGTATTTAAAAATTCGTGGACGAAACAGGACTCGAACCTGTACTGTTGCGGCTTCAACGCAATGCTCTGCCATTGGAGCTATTCGTCCATTTGTTTGTCCTGAATATTGATTGATCACTGTTTCCTCATCATCGAATTCACTCATTACAAACAATGCGGAGAGTGTAAGAATCGAACTTACCTGGGTGTTATCCCAACCTTGACTTAGCAAGTCAGTGCGATACCGCTCTGCCAACTCTCCTTGCGAGGCGAAGCCGAAGCAATCTCCCCAAATACTTTTTTCCCAGCGTCTGTACTACTATCATCGTCCCTTGCGTCGCACTCTTCATCTTTCTGTTCGCTACTGGGCAACCCACCCCGTTTTCCTACAGTTCAGTATTTTCCTAAGTTCGCCCCTCCAGAGAGGGGAAGAACCCTATCTTCAAATATGCGGGAGCAGAATGATTCGAACATTCATCTGATGGCTAACAACCAACTGTTCTGCCGTTGAACTATACTCCCATCGTAGTCCCGCTGGGATTCGAACCCAGAACCTCCTGATTAAAAGTCAGGAACATCTATCCAGTTGAGCTACGAGACTATTAGTGATGACTGATGGATTTCCCGCCTGACCGGACGGGCAGGGAACCACCAACCTTTACGGTATCAGCGTAATGCTCTTAACCATTGAGCTAAGCCATCGTTTGTTGCGGTCGTTGGATTTGAACCAACATCTACCGGCTTATGAGACCGGGATGTTACCATTACACCAAACCGCAATTTTATTTCGTTGGCTTAAGAAGAGTCGAACTTCTATCTCTGTGTTCGTAGCACAGTATTCTTCTCCATTGAACTATAAGCCATCATTGTACGACCTTCAGATTCGAACTGAAAACAAACACCCACTACTTGCCTTTCAGAAAGAAAGGGAGGTGATCATGTTCCTAAACACCTGGCCGTATTGGTTGACTCCGGGGTTCGAACCCTGTTCTTCCGTTGCACAGACGGATGCTTTACCAATTAAGCTAAAGCCAACGTTTCATAAATCGCTTAGAAAAAGTGTCCCCGGTGCATCTCCCGGGGAGCACTTATTTCCTCCTTTCTGCATCTGATATTTTACCGCAGCATAAACTCCGCCGGGTGAAAAACTTTCTCATTCACTTCGTCAGCTTTAGCTGCTGCTGCATTCTTTCTTGTATTGTGTTTATCAATTGCCGGTAAATAAAAAGCCCGGTCGTTTTGCGACCGGGCTTCCTTTCGTAATGGCACACTAAGTACCTACGTATGGTCACAATCCGGTCGTTCATGTGTACTATCATTCTCATTCCCTGCGGGCACAATATTCCTGTTCGTCAGCACATACCAATAGCATTTGGATGATAGCATATCACTCATTGTTGTTGTAAATCGTTTATGTCGTAATTGTTTCAGCAATGTTTATTTTTTGTTTTGTTACAGATTCAATTCTTTTCTCTTTACATAAAAGAAAGCAACTTTAAAGTTTCAGACTCTTAAGCCCCTCCTGCGGGGGATGGGAAGGCTGGGTAAACCCTCCTTCGTCAAGACTACGCAAGAGAAGCTAAACCCTCCTTCGTCAAGACTACGGAGGGTAAATAAAAAACCCCGACGATGCTGTCGGGGCCTGTATTCTATCGAATTCGTTGTTTCAACTTATTCATGCAAAAATACTTGCCCCGCTATCGCATAGTCTCCTTTGGGACTAATCCGATTTGCTGTTTCAATATGTAAAAATAGGTGTCGCATTTTTTTTGTTTTGCCCGAAGTACTTCTTCGAAGCGGGTGCAAAGATGAATTTATTTTTTTGATTGTGCCAAATTTTTGTCAACCTATTTTTAAAAAAGTTTTTTAGAGCGGTATATTACCATGTTTCTTTCTCGGCCGTTTCACCACTTTATTTTCCAGCATCGCAAAGGCTTTGATCAGCTTCTTTCTTGTTTCAGCCGGCTCTATCACTTCATCAATAAAGCCTCTTTCTGCAGCGAGATATGGCGTGGCAAATTTTTCTGCATACTCCGCTTCTTTCTCCGCCAGTTTCTTTGCAGGGTCTGCCGCTTCTGAGATCTCTTTCTTGAAAATAATTTCACTGGCCCCTTTGGCACCCATCACCGCTATCTCGGCCGTGGGCCAGGCAAAGTTCATATCAGCCCCGATATGCTTGGAGTTCATTACATCATAAGCGCCGCCGTATGCTTTTCTTGTGATGACGGTAACACGGGGTACTGTTGCTTCGCTTAGTGCATACAATAGTTTAGCCCCGTTGGTAATAATGCCATTCCATTCCTGGTCGGTACCCGGTAAAAATCCCGGCACATCCACCAGCACCAGCAACGGAATATTAAAGCAATCGCAAAAGCGGGTAAACCTTGCTCCCTTTTTGGAACTATCTATATCCAGTACTCCTGCCAAACTCATAGGCTGATTAGCCACAATACCAATACTTCTTCCGGCCAGGCGGGCAAAGCCTACTACTATGTTCTCTGCATAATCCTTATGTATCTCAAAAAAGGAATCCGCATCACAGGTGCCTGCTATCACCGAACGGATATCATATGGCTGATTAGTACTCTCCGGAATTATTGTTTCCAATTCGGGTCTTG
Organism: Chitinophagaceae bacterium; assembly: GCA_040080515.1. Classification (GTDB taxonomy): domain Bacteria; phylum Bacteroidota; class Bacteroidia; order Chitinophagales; family Chitinophagaceae; genus JJ008. The sequence continues at coordinate 9,426 of JBEBIF010000042.1, forward strand.
TTTCATCGCCCAACGTGTACGGCATCTTCAGTACTACGTCCTCACAATTCTGCGGCATATAGCTTAGCATTTTCTTTACCTGTGCAATACAATCCATATCGTTGGCCGCTGTAAGATGGGTAACGCCTGACTTGGTGGAATGAGTGGAAGCGCCGCCCAGTTCTTCTGAACTTACTTCTTCATTGGTCACGGTCTTTACTACGTTCGGACCGGTAACAAACATATAACTGGTATTTTCTACCATAATGGTAAAATCTGTCATAGCCGGAGAATACACAGCGCCGCCTGCGCATGGTCCCATGATGGCCGATATCTGCGGGATAACACCCGATGCCTGAACATTGCGATAAAAAATATCTGCATAACCACCTAATGACCGAACCCCTTCCTGTATCCGGGCGCCGCCGGAATCATTTAACCCAACTAATGGCGCCCCGCCTTTCATGGCCAGGTCCATTATCTTGCAGATCTTCTCAGCATGTGTCTCAGATAAGGCACCCCCGAAAACAGTGAAGTCCTGCGCAAATACATATACCAGTCTGCCATTCACAGTTCCATACCCGGTTATCACTCCATCGCCATAGAACTGTTGATTCTCCATTCCGAAATCTTTGGTGCGGTGTGTTACCAATGCCCCTATCTCTTCAAATGAACCGGGATCCATCAACAGGGTAATTCGTTCTCTTGCTGTAAGTTTTCCTTTTTGATGCTGCTTATCGTTCCTTTCTTTTCCCCCGCCCAACTTCCCTTCTTCAATTTTCTCTCTTAGTTTCTCCACTTTTGATTTCATAAATATTTTGTTGAAATGTTATTTATGCTAACCTGCGTTTCCAGCTGGTAGTTTTATGATCCACCGGCCTTGTTAGTTGTTGTTTATCCATCCAGTATTTTAAAGCAACCATAGCAGCGATCTCCGCATTGGCTTTTTGTTTTTCCTTTATTTTCTCCGGAGTGAAATAATTTTTTACAAAATGGGTATCAAATTTTCCAGAGAAGAAAGCCTCATGTTCAAATACAAAAGTGCCGAATGGCAGGGTTGTCATCACGCCTTCTATCTTGTACTCCTTGATCGCCTGCAGCATTTTCTGGATCGCCTCGGTTCTTGTTTTACCATGCACCACCAGTTTGGCGATCATCGGGTCATAATAAATGGGTATAGACATTCCTTCTTCATACCCGTCATCAACTCTTATTCCATCTCCAACGGGTTTTTCATACTTCGTCAGTGTTCCGATAGAAGGCATGAAATTATTAAACGGATCTTCTGCATACACACGCAGTTCAATGGCGTGCCCATTCAATACTAAGTCCTCTTGTGTAAAACCAAGCTCCTGCCCCCTGGCGATCCTTATTTGCTGTTCCACCAGGTCTAATCCGGTTATCATTTCTGAAACAGGATGCTCCACCTGTAATCTTGTATTCATTTCCAGGAAATAAAAATTCAGTTTGTCATCCATTAAAAACTCAACTGTACCTGTGCTGGTATAGTTGCAGGAACGGGCTACCATTACTGCCGCATCGCCGATCTTCTCCCGCAGCTCAGGGGTGATGATGGCTGAAGGTGTTTCTTCCACCACTTTCTGGTGACGGCGTTGAATACTGCATTCTCTTTCAAAACCATGAATGATGTTACCGAAGTTATCAGCCACTATTTGTACTTCGATATGTCGTGGAGAAGTAACATATTTTTCAATAAATACTGATCCGTCACCGAAAGAAGACCGGGCTTCGCTTATCGCTCTTTCCATTTGCTCCTGCATTTCGGCTGCATTTTCAACGATCCTCATCCCTTTACCACCACCGCCTGCAGATGCTTTTATCAATACCGGGTAGCCGATCTTATTGGAGATTTCAATGGCCAGGTCAACATCTTCAATCGCTTTATCAATACCCGGAACCATCGGGATATTGTATTTCTTTACCGCTTCTTTGGCTGCCAGTTTGGAACCCATGATCCGCATGGCTTCAGGACCGGGACCGATAAAGATGATACCGGCATCTTCCACTTTTTGAGCAAAGTCCGCATTCTCGCTTAAGAAGCCATAGCCGGGATGTATGCCATCCACATTCAATTCTTTTGCAAAAGCAATGATCTTATCACCATTAAGATAAGATTGGCTGGAGGGGGCTGCCCCCAAACAAACCGCTTCATCTGCAAATAACACATGGGGTGAATGCCGGTCCACTTCTGAATAAACAGCTACCGATTTGATCCCCATTTTACGAATGGTCCTCATGATACGCAGGGCTATCTCGCCCCTGTTGGCAACTAATATCTTTTGCATTAATCTCTTTTTAGTAATTGAATTATTCCAGTTCCACCAGCACCTGTCCTTTTTCTACAGCTTGTCCCGGTGTAACTTTCACCTGTTTGATCGTGGCATTCGCATGTATCATGATACTGTTCTCCATCTTCATGGCTTCCAGTATCAGTATCTTGTCGCCTTCTTTTACTTCCTGGCCTTTCACCACCACCACCTCAAGCACTAAGCCCGGCATTGGCGCTTTGATCTCTTTGATCTGTTTACCCGACACCGCACTGAAACCCATCCGGTCCAGTACCTGGTCCAGTTCATCTTTTATCTCCACAACAAAAGTTTCTCCTTCCACTTCTATTGTTACCTTTTTGCCGGTAGGATCTGCTTCCAGCAATGTTGCATTTACAGACCGGTGCTGATGAATGAGATTGAATTCTGTCGGGGATCTTTGTACCAGGTCAGCGGTCTCTATTTCTTTTTTGTCAAAAGAAAATACAAACGCACCGGCTTTTACCTGGTAGGCTTTGTTGTTGTCTGCCATTTTGCAAGGGATTTACTTGTAAGTTAATTGTTTCCGGAGTTATAGAAAGCAGTTTCATGATCGGGAATCGTACAAAGTTGCTGTTGAAGCTTTGGCAACTTATAAGACCAGGCGCAAGGTTGCTATTCGATGTACATCAAACTATGACTATTCTCATTTGGCAGCAGAATTGATGTCAATTGCCAGCACTGTCGGGTTTCCTGCTCCGAAACTGTCATAATTGCAGGGAAAAATGCACGGCATCATTTTTATGCCTTCTCTCCTGTAATTATATTTTCTAACTAAAATTTGAAAGACATGTACTACAATCAGTCATGTGTGCGCCCGGGTAACACTTCGGCGCAGGAAGCCGCAAAAGGCAACACGTACGGAAACTCCGCCAGATCGGGGTTCATCCGCTCTATGCAACGGGCAGCCGTGAACATTTACAAAACAGGCAACAGCTATGAAATGCTGGTGTTTGCTCCCGGCCGCATCAAAGAGCATTTTCATTTGGATGTAAATGGAAATGAGCTCGCTGTTTCTTACACGCCACCAGAGGGATTTCCCCGGCCGGAATGGGTACTGCGGGAATACAGCCGCGGTGGTTTCAGAAGGGTTTTCACCCTTGGTGAGAGCATTGACACGCAAAACATCACTGCCAAATATGCAGACGGTGTGTTGCAGGTCAGCCTGCCTGTCATTGCCGGAAAAGAGAATGAGAAGAAGGAAATAGTGATCCATTAAGTCAGTTTTCACTGTGTAAACGGGTACCGGAAGGTGCCCGTTTTTTTTTATTTGACCGGTTTTACCTCTCAACAACCTGTTTCCCGGAGGCATAAAAAAACGGGCACGGCTGCTCCCATTGTGAAAAACTTATTGAGTAAGAATTTTTACCAGTGACAAAATGGTCTATATTTGACACTGGTTATTACTAAAAACCCGTTAACATTCTAAATTTTAAAACATGGCAACAAAGAAAAAAGCAGCAAAGAAAGCTGTAAAAAAAGCGGCAAAAAAACCCGCAGCTAAGAAGGCAGCAAAAAAAGTAGTAAAAAAAGCAGCGAAGAAAGTTGCAAAAAAGAAATCGGCACGCAAGCCTAATGCCGCTTTTATGAAACCACTTACTCCCAGTGCTGAATTGGGTGCTGTAGTAGGAAACAAACCCATGCCACGTACAGATGTGGTAAAGAAAATATGGGTGTACATTAAAGCGAACAAATTACAGGATGCAAAAAACAGGCGTATGATCAATGCTGATGCTAAACTGAAAGCAGTTTTCGCCGGCAAAGCACAGGTATCTATGTTTGACATGGCCAAACACCTGGCTAAACACCTGAAATAAGCTAACAGACTTAACAGACAAAAGGGCACATTACTGGTGCCCTTTTTTTATTTGCCGGGCCTGCAGGTAAATACTTATTGATACTCCTTTATAACTGTTTGATGCCGGTCATAATCCGGTACACCAACAAGAGTCATAGTTTTATTAGCACCAAAGCGTTACCTTTTACATAACCAAATCCTTTTGTTATGCAACGCTATCACATCATTTCAAGAATCGCTATTTACCTGCTTTCTGTGGTGCTGATCGTTTTTGGTGTTTTTCATTTTATGTATCCCCGTGACCTGCTGGTCTATGTTCCTTTATCATTGGTCGGCGGTATCACCTGGGCATATATTGTAGGCGCCGCTTTTATCCTGGTCGGTGTTTCCTTCCTCACCAACCAGTATGTAAAGTTTACCAGCTACTTGCTGGTGGTCATGCTCATCATTTTTATCATCACGATCCATGTACCCAATTACAATAATGCAGGTGATAAAGAAATGCGCCAGATGGCCCTTATCAATATTCTGAAAGACACGGCGATAATGGGTTTTGCACTGCATATCGCAGCCGGTGCACATCACCAGCATTTTCATTTGGAAGAAGCGGACTGATAAATAAGATAACCGGCTGATAAAATAATGGGGCTGCTGCCTTACCGGCAGTACCTGCTACCGGCATAATTGCCGGATAAGCCATTCATGTTGCGGATACAAACCAGACAATGCCGTGGCATCAGCCAGCTCAAGATCTGCAAAATCAAAACCGGGTGCTACGGTGCAACCCACAAAAGAAAAGGGGCTGCCGGGTGCAGGCTCACTGGCAAACCAGCAATGGGCAGGCACCACGTATTGAAACAACTGTCCTTTCGTTGTATCATTTCCTAAAGTAACCGTTTGCAAGGTTCCATCCTGCAGCAACACATGCACCAGCAATGGGCCGCCGGCATAGAAATGCCAGCACTCATCACTTTTGATCCGGTGAAAGGCGGAAAAATTACCGGGCTCCAGCAAAAAATAAATAGCGGTGGAAAAAGGACGGCTGCCGCTGAACCGACCAGGTAATGCAGTAGCGGCAATCATTTCATCACTTTTATAGGTTTGCTTATACCAGCCCCCTTCCGGGTGTGCTTGTAAAGAATAGTGTTGAATGTACTGTTGCGGAGTATGCATACTTATTTTTTTCTCCGGCTGAAAGATAGAGAAAGTATTAATAAACTGTATCGGATCACAACAGGCAATACACTGAGCAGCAGGTTCATTACAAAGATTAACAGCAATGCTGACAGGTAAAGACTACCTTACCGACCTTGCTGGTAATAACACCGGCGTTAAAACAACAACTATGTCAAATATTACACAGGTCGTAAACGTAGATAAGAACCTGAAAACACTAAAGAAAAGTGTGCATGCTTCCGACCTGGACCAATTGCTCAGCAGTACCGGCCCTTATACTATTTTTGCTCCCAGTGACCTGGCCTTTGAAAAATTAGAAAAAGGAATGATGGAAAAATTGCTCGAGCCGCAAAACAGGGCGCAATTGGCCAACTTGCTGAATAATCATATCGTTAGCGGAAAGATCAACTATTCCGACCTGAAGGACGGAGATAAACTGACAACCGTGAATGGCAAGAAACTGGAAGTGGAAGTGAAGAATGGCACCGTAAATATCGGCGGTATGAATGTGCTGCCCAGGGAAGCTAAGATTTCAAATGGTGTGATGCATCTTACTGATACAGTGATGCAGTAAACTACTTATATAGTAAAACAACAAGCCTCCTTTCCCGGAGGCTTTGTTGTTTACGGTCGTTTCAGAAAGTACGGGTGCAATTTTTTCAGGGTACTGTTTTATATTGCTGCCGCAATACATGATCTATTATAACATTCACTATCCCGAATCTATGCCCGGCGCCCTGC
>JBEBIF010000364.1:0-3681 GCA_040080515.1 Chitinophagaceae bacterium
GATAAGTACTATAAAGCGTTACAAAGCTTAATAGAAAGATGGGGAATCATTGGAAAAGAGGAAGCTACACAGGGAAACAAATACTTTGGAAACAAGCCTCTTACAAGAAAGAGTTTTGTTATTGTAATGAAAGCAGCCCTAAACAGGCTCAATGATATGCTGGAACTGGTTTTAGAAGATCCCTCTCACTCCAATGCTGACAGTCTTACTAAAGTATTCCGGAAAAAAAGGATGAAAGGTTATCATGATGCAGCCGTATTAAAGGTAACTGCCATCGATCAGTATAAAGATGTAACGGATCTCAAAGAATATTATACAGCATTACAGGAGCTTGTAGAAAAGTATAACCTGGTGATCGGCAGCCCGGGCAACCTGTTTTCAGAAGATAAGCCTATAACCCATGCTGAGTTACAAAAAATATTCACCGGTTTTTTTGGAATAAAAGATATCATTAAGCCTTCCACTAAAATTGCAAGCCGTGGTGACTGGGCCATATACCTTGACAACCTGCTCGAATACCTGCAGGATGACCTTGCCAAAATATTATCCGGCGATTAAACCCTGATTTTATCCAGTTGATTATTTCGCCGGCTTTGTGATATCCGTCATCAGGATCTTTTGATAATCGGTATGTAACTGACGGGTGAAATCTGAACCACAGCCCATTGAAATAATTATTACCGGGCGCATGGTGTCTTTCAGGTTTGCAATGATTGACTTGTCACTTAATACTGTAATGGTTTTCTTTTTTAAGGCCAGTTTTTTTGGTGTGGCTTTAGGAGTGTTCTTTTTCATACTGAAAGAGATTAATGGTTTTCTAAAGTTAAGAAGAAATGTGTCATTTAAACCGTTACCGTATCAGCATCAGCTTTCCTTTCTGTGTTATATTATTTCCAGATAAGCCCTGCATTTCCAGGTAGTAAACAAAAATATCCGTTTTCAACTCCTGGTTCTTGTAGGTCCCGTCCCATCGCTTATGAACGGAGTTGGTCTCAAAAACAATTTGTCCCCAACGGTTAAATACCTTTAATGAAATAAGCCGGTTCTTATTTTGAAGTGGCACACCGAAATCATCATTCCGATTGTCCCTGTTGGGAGTAAAGGCATTGGGAATGAAGACCTGGAAATCACAACGATCATAAATTTCGATGCTGTCGGCCCTGGTGCCGCAAACATTGGTCACCTTTACTTTATAAACACCCGGCCGGTTTACTGAATATGTATTGGAAGGGGTTCCTGCACCACCCATCCAGTTATAAAGCTGGTATCCTTCTGTAGCAGTTAATACTGCTGCGCTGTTTCCGATAAGACAAGTGTCGTTTCCTAGTGTTAGAGCTTCCAGTCTTTTATCTGCTTTTACTTTAATATATGTAACACTATCGCAGCCGGCAGCTGTTTTGTAGATTACATAATATATTCCTGAGTCTTTTATTACAGTATTATCCGGAAGTGTATAAGAAGTGCCCTGGCAAATTGCTACGTTTTTAATATTAAGTGTATCAATAACGTCTTTACAACATTCTATTGGTTCCTCACAATCGGTAGTAGTTACCAGCGGATAGTTGGATTTGATCTGTAACTTATACTCATAATCCACAAAATAGTTCTTGTAATCGGCCTGTGTATAGACACTAAAGTCAGCACCCACCACATTAAGGTTTTCAGTGACAGGTGTAAGTGATTCAGAAATAATTTCAGCGGGACTATCTGCACAAGCTGAATTGCCATTGGCATCAGTAAACAACAGTTTATAATTTAATGAACGATTACTACTCATTACAATACTGCTGCCTCTTGGTCCTATAGCAAAACAGTTTGGAGGAAAGGTTCCGTTATATCCCTTGTTGCTGTTGATGAGTCCTTCACTACTGGCAGAAACAATAACAGAAAGGCTTCCGTCCCGGAACAACAGGTTTTTGGAGCCGGGTGTTGTGCCGCTGGTCACATCAGCTAATGAGCAGTCATTTCCTGAAGCAGTTGTGTAGGCTACCAGTTTTTGTGCAATGCCCTTATTGTCTGTGATGATAGTAACGGGTTTTTTGGTAAGCGCTGGTTGTGATGGTGTGGCCAGGTATAATGAAGTGGTAAAAGATAATCGGCCATCCGGAAGTGCTGCTACCTGGTTGATATCGGGTACAAAAAAAGGATCTGCCGGCGGCAGAACGTAAGGATAATTGGCTCCCCATTTTAATTTACCGGTATTATAATCCAGGGAGAAAAAATGCAGCTGACCATCAGACATTTTAAAAATATCTGTCCCCCGTTCGGTTTTATAAACCGCATCTCCGATTACAATGCTTTTATCTGCCAGTTGCGTAATGCCCCTTTTGTGGAAGATTCCTGTTCCCCCGGCATCATAGACACCGGTGTATAAGTGTGTTGCCCACTTCAATTGTCCGGAAGCTGAAAAGCGGATGACCCGGTTATGAGAAGCTGCACCATTATACAGCGAAGGGCCTTTATTGTGGGACATGTAAACAATAAAATCCCCGTCTGTTGTTTGATAAATATTACTGAAACTAAAATCCGGGTACAGATTGGCCGGCATGTAACTCCGTGTCCATTCCACATTGCCGTAGCGGTCAATCTTGGCCAGCAAGGCCATGTTGCTCCATATTTCGGCTACCCGGCTATTGTAATAGCGTAACATAGTACCCGCGACAACAATACCGCCATCCGGGGTAAGCACAAAATCATTGAACTGCACTTTGCTGAGGAATGTAGGGTTGTAAAAAGTGAAATACCCGATATTATAATAATTAGACCAAATAGGAATACCGTTCTTCGTGTATTTAGCAAGGTGACCTACCCCATTATAATCAACCAGGTAGCCTGATGTGATCAGTTCGTTGGAAGGGGTGAACACCGCATGCGAAAAAGTATCCCAGGTGGTTCCTTTATATGTAAGTGACAGATACTTGCTTTGGCAATCCTGTGAGGCGCCTCCTGGTACCAGGAGAAGTATACAAAATGAAAGGGAAAGTGTTTTGGCAAGTAGTTGCTTCATGTACCAGGAAGAAAAATTCTTACTGAAGATACCTATAATATCTTTAAGCAGGCATGGATATTATAACAAATGGTCCGCTTAAAAGCCAGAATTACCCTACCCGTTACCGGCATCCTCATTGGTATCGAACCACCAGCCCGTTATCAGAAGCCGCCCATCCATGATTGGCATCTGTAAAATGGAGTTCAATAAAAAATCCCTGTCCCAACCGTACTACCTTTTGCCAGGTAGTACCGCCGTCAGTTGTTTTCAAAACGAAGCGACCATCAGTGAGGTAACCAATGCTTTCGCTGATAAAATGTATATCGTGGTAAAACGAATTGCCGGAAGATAGTATCGGCGTCCAGTTCAGTCCACCATCTGTCGTTTTATCTACTATTTCGCCCGATGCAATGTAGCCTCGGTTGATATCTGCAATAAAAAGTGATACTGGATTGCGGGTGCTGGGCGGAATACTCACCGGTTGCCATGATATACCACCATTGGTTGTTTTACGGAAGCCAAAATCACCAACTGCCCATCCGTTCATTTCATTTAAAAAATGGATTGCTGCGGCGCGGGACCCAAAGTCGAACAGGTTTACCCATGTTGTACCTCCATCTGTTGTTTTCCAAAAAGTAAGTCCGGAGGCATAAGCTACTGTATTGTTTACACAATACACATCGGAAAGGGCA
>JBEBIF010000365.1:0-3678 GCA_040080515.1 Chitinophagaceae bacterium
CATCCCACGAGATGTTTCGTGGTTGAGAGACAGCAAAAATAGGGTTTCAGGTGTAGATTTTAGTTCCGGTCATAGAGATTTAAGAATTTTGGCCAAAAGGAGTTTTGGGGGCAGTACCTCGCACAGAGGAAAAGGAGGAAAGGAGAATTGCCCAGACTTTTTGATCAGCGCAATTAATCTCTTATAATCTTTCTATTGTTTACTCAAAATAAACCTTAATGGTTTGATAGGAGAGCTGCCCCTGGCGGAGCTTTTCTGAAAATCCCTTGAGGCCAAAAAGCCCGGCGGCATTGCCCTTGTTAATAGCAATTTCGAGGTACCCGGCGCTATTGAACAAGGCCAGTTTTTCTCCTTCAACGACATCTGCATAGCTTTCGCTGATGCGGTCGATCATTTCATCTCTTTTAAAAACGATACGGAAGCTCCGGCCTTTACGTTGTTCTTCAAACTGTTCCCGGGTAATGTTGACGATCACATTTTCAAAACTGTCGATGAATATGATCTGTCCTTCTATGGAGTTGTTTTCCAGTACCGGCCGCAGGTGGCGTTTTTCCATATATTTCACATCCGGAATGCCCACATCTCTTATTGGTTCACCATTTACTAACTGGTTGATGGCTTTGCCCATAGCAGCTGTAAGATAGGTGGTAGTCTTCACGGCAGTTTTTTCCAGTGGGATACCGATCACTATTTCGGGGGATTCTTCCAGTATCATGGTCAGCAATCCATTATCAGCGCACAGGATATACTGGTTGTTGTGAAAAGCCAGCAGTAATTGTTCGGGTTTTTTCTCAAACAGGTTCACCAGGATCAGGTGGTAGCTGAAGTCAGGAAAGTTTTTTATTGCACCGCGGCATACATAAGCCGCTTGCGGATAATTGAAAGGAGGGATGTTGTGTGAAATATCTACAATGGTGAATTCGGGGTTGATCTGTAATAGTTGTGCTTTTACCGCTCCCACCAGGTAATCCGGGCTTCCAATATCAGATGTAAGCGTAATAAGCGGCAAGTAAAAGAAGTTTACTGTTAAGGAATTAAAGAAAATGATGCAGCCTGTCGGGCTAAAGTTCGTTTTTTCTTACCATGATTCCGGCCCTCGTAAATATTAAAACTTATTTTATCAGCTTTCCGTCTTTGATAAAAAATTTAAAAGTGAATTTGTCGGCCAGTTTAGGGAAAAACTTTTGCATAAATACGGTTCGTTTGCCGGTAAAAGTAAGTACCAGCGTCCTTTTCTTTTTTCTTACGGCTTTCAATATATGAGCGGCACATTCCTCCGCACTCATCATTTTGTTTTCATCCATTGGCGTATCACCATGTGAAGCACCATCTTTATTCAACGCCGCCTGGCGGATATTGGAAGTAGTAAAACCGGGGCAAACCCACATCACATGCACTCCGTCGGCCATCAGTTCTGTTTTAATAGCCTCCAGCCAGCCCTGTACGGCAAATTTGCTGGCAGAATAGCCGCTTCGTCCCGGCAAGCCCCTGTAGCCGGCAATGGACGACACGCCAACGATAGTTCCTTTGCGGGAAATGATGGAGTCCAAAGCATACCGGGTACAATATACCGTGCCATAGAAATTGATGTCCATTACTTTTTTGATCACATCTGTTGTGGTTTCTTTCAATAAAGCCCGCATGGAAACACCGGCATTATTGATAAGTATATCAATGCCGCCAAATACTTTGATGGTTGTTTCTATGAACCGGCGGCAATCATTCTCATTGCTTACATCTGTCACCATAGTGTGTAAGTGAGCAGAAGGATATTCTGATTGCAAGGCATAGAGTTTGTCATGATTGCGCCCACAGGTGGCTACTTTGGCACCCATTTTTATCAGGGCATCTACGAGGGCTTTGCCAATACCATCGGTGCCACCGGTGACAACCACTACTTTGTCTTTGAAATACACTGACATTAGGTTGGAGTTATTATTACAAACGTACTTTAAAATCAGTCAAAACGAAAAAAGCCTCCGATTGGAGGCTTTTGTGATCCCGCTGGGACTCGAACCCAGGGCCCATACATTAAAAGTGTATTGCTCTACCAACTGAGCTACGAGATCAACCTGTTCCCTTTACCCTTTCGGATTTGGGAGTGCAAAAATACAGTCTGAAGCCCTTTGTGCCAAAACTTTTTACATTAATTATCAACAGGTTTTCAGGAATTCAGAGAAATCAAAACGAAGTATCTATCACGAAAGCGCCTCTTTCATCTTTTGCATTACTTCTTTCTCCAGCATCAGTTGTGCCAGGTGAAGCATATTCATAAAGGCCCGCTCGCCGGAAATGCCGTGACCTATAATAACCGGCTTTGCCACACCCAATACCGGTGTGCCACCATAGTTTTCAAAGTTGAAACGGTCGAAGTATTCATCATTTACTTCCCGCTGGCGGCTGATATCATATAAGGATTCAGCCATTTTCAGAATAATATTACCGGTAAAGCCTTCGCAAACCATTACATCTGCTTTGTCCATCAGCACATCGCGGCCTTCAATATTGCCCGCAAAGTTGATGTGTTTGTTTTCTTTCAGCAGGGGATAAGTGGCTTGTGCCAGCAGGTTGCCTTTTCCTTCTTCTTCCCCTACATTGATCAATCCCACTCTTGGATTTTCGATACCCAGTATCAATTGTGCATATACCGATCCCATTATGGCAAATTGGTTCAGCTGTTCCGGTTTACAGTCTGCATTCAAACCCACATCCAGTAAGATACCGGTTCCGCCACCTGCTTTTGGAATAATAGTGGAGATCGTTGGCCGGATAACACCTTCCAGTGTCTTTATGCTGAATAGGGCACCTACGAGCATGGCCCCGGTATTACCGGCACTTATGAAAGCATCCATTTTGCCTGTCGCCAGTAACTGAAAACCGATAGCAATAGAGGATTGTTTTTTTTCCCGAAGTGCTTTGGTGGGGTGCTCGTGCATCCCAATCGTCTCTGCCGCATGCACTACTTGCAGCTTATCTGCGGGCACCTGGTGTTCTCTTAGCAGGTTGTCAATTTGTTCTTTATCCCCAATGAGCAGGAGGGAGGCCGGTATATTATGGGCAGACAGGTACAGGTGTATTCCTTTTACAGCTTCCAGCGGGGCAAAATCCCCTCCCATCATGTCTATACCAATGGTCATGAGCAAAAATATATATTACCTTGTTAAATCGCTGGAGATACTAAATAACAAATTCCAAATTCCATTACGGCAAATAAGCCACATGGATTTGGAATTACTATTTTGCGGGTAAAGGAAACAGGGATTATTGCGCCTTTAAAGGGGCTTTCTCTGATACCACTTTTCCTTTATAGTACAGTTTACCTTCACTTACATGCGCACGGTGGCGTATATGTGTTTCGCCGGTAGCGCTGTCGGTTGTTAATGTAGCAGCAGTAGCTTTATAATGCGTTCTGCGTTTTGCACTTCTTTGCTGACTGTGTCTGCGTTTGGGATTTGGCATGTCTTACTGTTTAATAACTCAAAAATATTGTTTGTCCGAGGTGAATGGTCAAAAGTCAATGGAAGTCTTTCATCCCGGGTATTTTATTCACTACTCACTCTCGAGGTCTTTAAATTTTTCCAATCCTTTCCAGATCGGGTTTTCTTTTGTTTCTTTTTCTTCGGTCTTCCCCGATATATTATCGGGACGGGGTTCCAGCTTTTTCAGTACATCCATAGC
>JBEBIF010000366.1:0-3659 GCA_040080515.1 Chitinophagaceae bacterium
AGGTGTGTGCAGTGGACTGGGTATTGCTCCGCAGCATATAAAGGATGTGATCGGTGTTACAAAGGCCTATTGTACCCGGGTAGGCGGAGGTCCTTTTCCTACAGAACTGGAAAATGAAACAGGCGAGGAGCTAAGAAGAATTGGAAGTGAATTTGGTGCAACAACCGGTCGTCCCCGCCGTTGCGGGTGGATTGACCTGGTGGCGCTGAACTTTGCCTGTATGATAAACGGGGTAACAAAAATTGTGATGACCAAGGCTGATGTACTGGATGCTTTTAAAGACCTGGAGGTGTGCACTTCTTATAAGATAAATGGTAAAGAAACCACGGAAATACCGTTCCAGATGGATAAACAAAAGCCGGAACCGCAGTTTAAGGCCTTTGCTGGCTGGAATATGGATACCAGTGCAGCGAAATCATATGACATTTTGCCTGATACCATGAAGACATACGTTAATTTTATCAATGAGTATCTTGGTGTGAAGATCCATTATATATCAAATGGCCCGGGCAGAGAACAGATAATACAGGTATATTAACCCCGGTATCCTGTATTGTTTCCACTAATTATTGTGAAACACCGGGAAACGAAAAAAAAGTATTTTAAAAATTTGGCTAATTAAAAACTTCGCTGAAATTTTACAGCAGTAATCCTGTAAAGACTATGTCAGTAAAACCAGATAAACTAAAAAAGACCACGGAGAAAGCTACCTCCGCTTCCGAAAAAGCAGCAGCAAAGAAGCCAGCTTCCAAACCTACCAAAAAGGAAGAGGAAGATGACGACGATGACGAGCTGGATGAAGAGGAAGAAGTGAAGCCCGCCAAGAAAGGAGGAAAACCAGCTTCTAAGAAGAGTGATGAAGACGATGAAGAGGAGGATGGAGAAGATGAACCTGATGAGTGGGAAAAACCAGAGGAAGAAGAAGAGTGGGATCCCGACTTTGAAGAGTTTGATGTGCCCAAATCCAAAGGCAAGAAAGCAGGTATAGCCGGAGGTAAAAAAGCCGATGATGACGATGACTTTAAAGTGGATGATGAATTCAAGGACCTGTTCAATGATAAGGACTTTGATGATGATGAAGAGGATGATGATTATTAACCCCCTGCCCCGACAAGGCAAAAAATAAATTGAATACTACACCCTCAACTAACTGCACATTCCCGGTAAGTGATTTTGAACAGGTGAAAGAAAAAGTGTTGAACTGGACAAAACGGTTCAACACTTTTTGTTTTTTGGATAATCACCAATACCAGACAGAACCACATTCTATGGAATGCCTGCTGGCGGCCGGAGTAAAACGGGAGGTAAAAGCAGATGCTGGCAACGCAATAGCATCTTTGCAGCAGTTCATGAGCCAGTCTGACTGTCTCCATCCAACTGGTGGTTGGTTATTCGGTCACCTTGGCTATGATCTGAAAAACGAAATTGAAAAACTTTCTTCTTCCAACCCCAATGGAGTTGGCTTTGCCGATCTCTGTTTCTTCGAACCTGAAATAGTGATCCGACTTTCGGAAAATGAAATGGTGATTGAAGCGGCAGATGCATCGGCAGTATTTAATGCGATACAAGCTACAACAGTGTCAGCAGCCGGGGCGGCGCATTCACCAGTTACTATTAAAAGCCGGATACAGCAGGATGAATATATCAGCATTATCCGGAAATTAAAGCAGCATATCCTTCGGGGCGACTGTTATGAGATAAATTTTTGCCAGGAGTTTTATGCTGAGAACGTTGTTATTGATCCGCTGCAAGTTTATAAAAAACTAAGCAAAGTTTCCCCTAATCCTTTTTCAGCTTTGTACCGCAACGATGATCATTGGCTGATATGTGCCAGCCCCGAACGATTCTTAAAAAAGAAAGGCAGCCAGGTATTATCGCAACCTATAAAAGGAACTTCCAAAAGGGAATTGAGTAATGAGCTGAAAGACACACAAAACCGGGAAGCTTTATTTAGCAGTGCAAAAGACCGTTCAGAAAATGTGATGGTGGTGGACCTGGTAAGAAATGACCTGGCAAAAATATGCGTGGAAGGAACAGTGAAAGTGGATGAGCTCTATGGCATTTATTCTTTTCCGCAGGTGCACCAGATGATCTCTACGGTGAGCGGCGAATTGAAAAAGGAGATTTCTTTTGCAGAAATCGTGAAAGCCACTTTTCCCATGGGCTCTATGACAGGGGCTCCCAAGAAAAGGGTGATGCAACTGATAGAGCAGTATGAACAAACAAGGCGGGGCATCTTTTCCGGCACAGTGGGTTATATTGACCCCGCCGGCGATTTTGATTTTAATGTAGTTATCCGCAGCATCATGTACAATGCAGCATCCGGCTATCTTTCTTACCAGGCGGGTTCTGGTATTACTTTTTACAGCGATCCCGAAATGGAATGGGATGAATGTTTAATGAAAGCGGAAGCGATAAAAAATGTTTTAGAACAATAATTATTCTACCTGGTTCCGCTTGCAGCTTTTAACAGCAAGTCCATACTTTCATCCAGTATCTGGTATCTTTTGGTAATGAAGATGTTCATCTTCGGGGTTGGTAAACGAAGTTCGTATTTACCATTCAGGGCGATCTGGTTGTCAAAATTTGGATTGTATCGATTGAAGGTATCAGCATCCAGGTCCACATGCTTTATGATAACAGCCGAATTAAAACGTCCGGAGATTTTGTAAGCTGTTGTGGTGCTCAATTCATCTTCTTTCAGCTCAGTGTTGTTGTTCACCAGCAGGTCTTTCATCTCTTTTTTTGTAACGGTGGTAATACCGCCTTCGCCTTCAAAAATATAATGTGTGCCAATGAATTTTTTTACATGGTTCATAGATTCAACCGGCAGGTGATATTGGATCGTCCAGAAGTCCTTACTGCCACCACCTTTACGGATGGCACGGTCCACATTACCTGGTCCGCCGTTGTACGCTGCGAGTACCAGCAACCAGTCCCCATATTTTGCATACAGGTCTGTAAGCAGCCTGGCTGCGGCGTGAGTACTTTTAAAATAATCTAACCGTTCGTCGTTTCCCCTTCGTATGCTCAAACCATATTGCTGTGCTGCTGCCGGCATAAAAGCCCAGGGACCACAGGCGCCTGACCAGGAAATGGCATTATACTTTAACCCTGATTCTATTACTGCCAGGTATTTCATTTCCTTTGGCACGCCATGCTGGGTCAGTACTTCATCCATCATATCAAAATAAGGCTTTGCCCAATCCTTCATTTTCAGAAAACCCTTCTTATTTTTTGAGATATAGTTTTCTACGAAACTTATGGCCATCGGGTTGAGACGGGCCCCGCTGATTCCATCGCCACCCATTGCCGTTTGGAACAAATCCTTAAAACCCGCTTTGGGATCAGGTACCTCTTTTAATGTAGTATCGTTTTTAATAGAGGTATCACCTGTCAAAACAGGGGTACCGGAATAGTGCTGCTCAATGCCGGTGGCTTTGGCTGCCTGAAGCAGGAAAAAGCCGAAACCGCCGAGGATTGTAATATGTTTTAATTTTCTCAAACTTGCTGATTTATAACCTATTACCGACTTTTTGCCTGTAATAGCAGGTGTGAAACCTGCAGCAAAGATACTTCATCAAACCGGTTTGCCATCACCTGGAGGCCAAAAGGCATCCCATTGCTGTGCCGGAAGAGGGGGATAGAAATGGCCGGGC
>JBEBIF010000367.1:0-3636 GCA_040080515.1 Chitinophagaceae bacterium
CTCATCATCTTCACCTCACCAGTTGAGAATGGCGGGAAATTATAGTGCAAAAAGAATTTAGAATATTCAGAAATAGCAGCACTTTCTATTAAAGTTGAATCTAAGGGAGTTCCTAAAGTAACTGTTGTAAGTGATTGTGTCTCACCTCTTGTAAATAAGGCTGCGCCGTGCGGAGAAGGCAGCACATCCACTTCCATGTTCAGCGGACGAACCTCATCCAGCTTACGGCCATCCAAACGAACCTTATCGTTCAGTATCATATCTCTCACCACATAGTATTGCAGGTCTGCATAGTAGGTCTTCGCCCACTTTTTTACATCCTCTGGCAGGCTTCCACCCTCTTCTTTAATGTATTCTTTTCTCAAATGATCCATCAGTTCTTCCTGGATGGCAGCAAACTTGTCCGAGCGGTCATGTTTCGCCAAAGCTCCTTTTGCCACCTCGTACACTTTATCTTTTGCAAAAGCATTTACTACCGTCCTCAGTTCTTCATTATGCAATGGCTTGGCATAATCTCTCTTAGTGGTGATTCCTTTCAGGTCTCTCAGTTCTTCCTGTGCTTTTACCTGCACACGGATCGCTTCATGAGCTATTTCAATTGCTTTTATCAGGTCTTCCTCCTGGCATTCTTTACCCTCACCTTCCACCATCATTATGTTCTTATTGGTGGCCGCAATGATGAATTCAAAATCGCATTTTGCCAGTTCACTACGCAATGGGTTCACTACAAACTTTCCATCCACCTTAGCCACTCTTACTTCAGAAATGATCTCCTGGATGGGAATATCAGAAACCGCCAATGCCGCAGAAGCAGCCAGGCAAGCCAGCGCATCCGGCATAATTTCAGGATCACTGCTGATCAATGAAACCAGCACCTGCACTTCGCACAGGTAGTCTTCAGGAAACAACGGACGAAGCGCCCTGTCTATTAAACGGGAGGTAAGAATTTCATAATCATTCAAACGGGCTTCCCGCTTGAAGTATGATCCGGGGCTGCGGCCTGCAGAAGCAAACTTTTCCTGGTAGTCCACCGACAGCGGGAAAAAGCTCTGCCCTTCCTTCGGCTCTTTATTAGCAACTACAGTTGCCAGTATGATACAATTGCCCTGGCGGACAGTAACAGCGCCATCAGCCTGGCGGGCCAGGCGGCCTGTTTCAATGATGACCTCATGGCCATCACGTATAGTAAATTTTGATTGTAAGGGTTGTGATAACATAATAATTCAAATTAGAAATGATAAATAAGGAACGGTATAAGAAAGTTATTTAACCAACTGCATTACTACTATCTTGCGAGGCAAAGCCGAAGCAATCTCATAAGCCCAGCTCGATCTCTTTGGGCATCTTCGTTGCGTCGCACTCTTGTACTTTCTGTTCGCTGCTCAGCATTTGCGAAGAGCAAGAAAACACCGAAGAATTCTGATAGTCTAAAAACAGTTATTCCCAACATCCGGAAGACATTGGGAATAAAGTATAAAAATTATGAGTTTCGATTTGTACTGAAACTGAGAATTTAAAGACTCTCCCAAAGTCCGCCTTTGGCGGATTAGGGTGGGGTATCTTACTTTCTCAATCCGAGTTTCTCGATCAACTGGCGATAACCGGTCAGGTTATGCTTTTGCAAATAGTTCAGCAAACTTTTACGTTCACCAACCAATTTCATCAAACCACGGTGAGTAGAGAAATCCTTTTTGTTTTGTTGCAGGTGTCCGCTGATCTGACTGATTCGTTCAGTGAGCAGGGCAATTTGACCTTCGGTAGAACCTGTGTTCTTTGCAGATCCGGCATAGGTAGTTAAAACGGTAGCTTTTTTTTCTTTAGTTAGAGGCATCTTTTAATTTTTTTTAAATTTCATCCGATTTTTTGCATCTTGTATTTAAGGCGGCAAAGGTAAGGCGGATAAAGCGAACAGCAAAGGTTTTCTACCCCTTTTTTAAGGCCGTTAGGGCTCATTACCGCTGATTTTCAGCACATAGCTATATTTTTGCCCTATGGAACTCTCCCAGGACACCCGAAACATACTCGGCCTTCAGCTCCCCACCGACCCCCGCTGGGTAAATCTGGCCGAAATATCATTGGCTGAAGTACTCACCGATCATGCCTATTGCGAGCAAAAAGCCGCTACTACCTGTATTTCCCTCATTCAGCGCTATAGCGACCGGGAAAAGATGGTAGCAGCCCTGGCACCCATCGTTACGGAAGAATGGGGCCACTTCCGCCTGGTACTGGCCGAACTGCACAAAAGAAACCTGAAACTGGGCAAACAGCGAAAAGATGAATATGTAAATGCCCTGATCGAATTCCAGCGCAAAGGCGGCAATGTCCAAGACCGATTTCTCGACCAGATGTTAACCATGGCCCTTATTGAAGCCCGCAGTTGCGAACGCTTCAAACGATTGAGCGAAGGCCTGAACGATGAATACATGCAAAAGTTTTATCGCCGCTTTATGGAAAGCGAGGCCGGACACTACACTCTGTTCATTGAACTGGCCGAAACCTATATCGACAAAGAAAAAGTAAGACTGCGCTGGAATGAATGGCTGGAGTATGAAGCAGCAGTGATCCAGAATCTGGAAGTAAGGGGCGACAGGATACATTGAGATAAAGCAAATTAGAAAATGTGGAAGTTAGGAAATGTGAAAATGCAACAGCCTGCACTCCTACATTTTCACATTTCCACATCACCTCATTTCCACATTTGTATATTTCCACATTTTCCTCCTAATTTCATCAGCACGAATGAAACAAGCCTCATACAAAGAAGTACTCGCAGCCTATTGCAATCCTTTTCATGAATTTACCGTGGAGCCCGTCTCGAACGGATTGATAAATCATTCATACATCGTTACCAGTGATACCTCAGGCAGTTCATTCCTGTTACAACAGATCAATCACACCGTCTTCAAAGATCCGGTGCTGGTGCAGGAGAATTATGAACTGGTATGGAATTACCTGAAAGATTCCGGAACTGACTTCTTCATACCAGAGCCCAAAGAATTTACCAGGGAGGTTACATTGTATTGCGACAGCAACGATAATTACTGGCGGGTGTTTGAATACATTTATGGCACCGAAACACTTTCTTCTCCCGGTAGCCCGGCGCAGGCAAAAGAAGTGGCTGCTATATTCGGAAGATTCACTTCCAGCTTTGATGAGTTTGATATTGACGAACTGAATATCACTATTCCCGGTTTTCATAACCTGTCTGCCCGGTACGACCAGTTTGAGCGATCACTGAAAAATCACCAGTATGAGCGGCTTCAAAAAGCAACTTCGGTGATCGGTGAGTTAAGAAAAAGGGAACGTTATGCCAACCTGTACGATGTATTTACAGAATCATCCGAATTTCTGCAAAGAGTGATGCATCATGATGCCAAGATTGGTAATGTGCTTTTTGATATTGATTCCGGCAAAGCTGTTTGCCCCGTTGATTTCGACACCACTATGCCCGGTTATTTCTTTTCTGACCTGGGTGATATGATCCGGTCCATGGCCAGTACACTGGATGAGAACGATACCAGCCTTGAGGCAATTAACATAAGGAAAGAGTATTATGAAGCCATTATTGCCGGCTACCTGGAATGGATGGAAGACAAACTGACAGAAGCCGAAAAAAAATACATTCACCCTGTCTCT
>JBEBIF010000368.1:0-3655 GCA_040080515.1 Chitinophagaceae bacterium
GGAATACCCGATGATCTGTTTCAACTTTGGCCGCACCGAAAAAGACGGCACTTACAGTGAGGGAACTAAAAACGGGATGCTGGGTGTGGTGATACATGAAGTGGGCCATAACTTTTTCCCGATGATCATCAACAGCGATGAACGCCAGTGGAGCTGGATGGATGAAGGGCTGAACACTTTTGTAGAATACCTGACGGAAGAATTATGGGATAATAAATTTCCAAGCCGCCGTGGCCCCGCTGCCTTTATTACTGACTACATGAAGCTGCCCAAAGAACAACTGGAGCCCATTATGACCAACAGTGAGAACATTGTTCAGTTTGGTCCTAATGCCTATTCCAAACCGGCAACCGGGTTGAATATTTTAAGAGAGACCATTATGGGGCGTGAGCTGTTTGATTATGCTTTCAAAGAATATGCAAGAAGATGGGCTTTCAAACATCCCGAACCTGCTGACCTGTTCCGCACACTTGAAGATGCAAGCGGAGAAGACCTGGACTGGTTCTGGAGAGGATGGTTTTACAGTACCGAAGTATGTGATATTTCTCTTGATACCGTGAAATATGCTAAACCTGACCTGGATGCTGTAGCTGCTGAAACAAAAGAAACAACAAGAAAGCAAGCTGTGGTCAAACCAAGCCTGCCCACTTTCGATGATATCTCCAAGATCAGAAACCGGGATGATAAAAAGATCACCTTCCAGACAGATGCTGATACTTCTGTCCGTGATTTTTACTGGAGATATGCCCGTGGTATAGAACCTTACGATACCAATAAGTATGAAGTGACCATTCCCGGCAATAAACCCGAAGGACTGACTGCTGAAGAAAAAAGCAAGTACGCCAATAAGAATATGTATGAACTGACCTTTAGCAATAAAGGCGGACTGGTAATGCCCATCATCATTGAGTGGACGTATAAAGACGGCACCAAAGAAGTGGACAGGATACCGGCACAGGTATGGCGGCTGAATGAAGGCAAGGTCGTTAAAACATTTACCAAGGACAAAGAAGTAGCCTCTGTAAAACTGGACCCCTACCGGGAAACGGCTGACATTAATGAGAGCAACAATACGTTTAATGCCATACCAGAACCTTCTAAGTTCAGCATCTTCAAAGGAAGACAAGGCGGTGGTGCAAGAGGTGGCGGCGGGCAAGCCGGCAACCCGATGCAGAAAGCACAGGAGAAGAAAGGATTTTAAATAACAGGTCTTATAAATTTAAAAAGGGGTACTGTTATCAGTGCCCCTTTTTATTGCAATTACTTTAAATAGCAGTCTTATTTTTTTGCCTGTTTTGATTTTACGGATGCAGGATCTTTCAATCTTTGTTCTTCCCTCAGTTTCTGTGAAAGGATCCATTCAATATGGCCATTCACACTGCGAAACTCATCCGCAGCCCATTTTTCAAGGGCCTTATACGTTTCATTGTCAATACGTATTACAAATGATTTTTTGTCACTCACAGGATGAAATTAAAAATTACTGATACAAAGTTCCGGTGTTCAATACCGGCGTTGCTGCTTTTTCACCGCAAAGTACCACCATCAGGTTACTGACCATGGCTGCTTTCTTTTCTTCATCCAAATGCACGATCTCTTTTTTGCTCAACATCTCCAATGCCAGCTCCACCATTCCTACTGCGCCTTCCACAATTTTGAATCGTGCCGCTACAATGGCAGTGGCTTGCTGTCTTCTCAGCATATCACCGGCTATTTCCGGGGCATAAGCAAGGTGGGTTATACGTGCCTCGTTCACAACTATACCTGCTTCAAATAATCGTTCGCTTAGCTCCTGCTCCAGCATGGCAATTACTTTTTCACCTCCGTTTCTCAACGTAACGGTCGCACTGCTGTCTTCCATCTCATCATAAGGGCAGGTGGTGGCCAGATGCCTGATAGCAGATTCACTTTGAATTTTGACATACTGGGCATAGTCTGATACTTCATAAGCGGCCTTATAAGTGTTCTCTACTTTCCAGACAATAACTGCAGCGATCTCTACCGGGTTGCCCAATTTATCATTCACCTTAAGTTTGGTGCTTTCAAAATTATTTTTACGCAGGGATATCCTGTGTTTGGCATAAAATGGGTTTACAAAGATCAGCCCGTTCTCTTTTACCGTTCCGGTGTATTTTCCAAAAAAAGTACAGACAAAAGATTGGTTGGGACTGATGATGGTAAGACCTTTCAGAAAGACAAGGGCAGTAAGAAACAATACAAGACCTGCCCAGAATTTGGTGAGAGGCATATCATCTTTGGTCGTCCCCGTTGCCATAAGATAGATACCCGTTCCGGCAGCTGCGAGTGATAAGATCAGGATCAAAAACCCTGATATTGGTTTGATGAGCTTTTCCATATATTTTAGTTTATGATATCAATTTGATATCAAAGTAATGCCAATTGGTGGAAACCTCCAAATATTCTTACTGAAATATTTTTATCCGTCTTTGTTAAAGCGGAAACCAGCATCCATCTCACGGGATTTAATATCTTTAATTCATGAAAAAGATCATCCTGGCCGTAGCACTCGCATTGATCTTGCTGGATACCAATGCTGCTACTGTGGACACCATCAGTATTTACAGCACTGCCATGCACAAAGACTATAAATGCGTGGTGATAAAACCGGTGATGGTACAGGATGAGACCATTCCCCTCCCCGTTGTTTACCTGCTGCACGGACATGGTGGTTGGTATGCCAATTGGTTATTAAAAGTGCCTGAGTTAAAAGAAATGGCGGATAAATACAAGGTGCTGATCGTGTGTCCGGATGGCGGCTATAACAGTTGGTATCTCGACAGTCCGGTTGATTCAACTGTTCGTTTTGAAACTTATATCAGTAAAGAGGTGCCCGCCTATATAGATACACATTACCCAACTATCAGGGACCGAAAGGCAAGGGCCATTACCGGTCTGAGTATGGGCGGGCACGGTGGTCTGTTCCTCGGTTTTCGTCATGCCGAAACTTTTGGTGCTTGTGGCAGCATGAGTGGTGGTGTGGACTTACGGCCTTTTCCTAAAAACTGGCAATTGTCCCAACGGCTTGGTGATACGGCCACTTATGCCGGTAATTGGAAGAACTATTCTGTTACCACTGTTATTGAAAAAAAACCTTCAGATTCATTGGCCATCATTATTGATTGTGGCACCGAAGATTTTTTCTATACCGTCAATCATGCCCTTCACTTAAAAATGGTACAACTAAATATTGCTCATGACTATATTGAACGCCCAGGCAAACATGACTGGGCGTATTGGGAAAATGCAGTGAAGTACCAGTTGTTATACTTTAGTGATTATTTTAACAGCAGCCGGAAGAATTAAAATAAAGTTGAGGGATGGGCGTTTGGAAAAGAAAAAACCATGTTCCGCATATTAGCCTATTCCTTCAAGCAGTTCATTGTATTAATTCCCATCATTTCAGTATTCGGCTGCTCATCCAAAAAAGGCAGCAACGAAGCAGTAATTAAGGCGCTTCAAGAAAATCTTAATAAATCCAACAGTACAATAAACCACTCCACAGCAGTAAATCTGAAGAATCTTGAAGAAAAAAAATATGAATATTGTACAAAGGAAACAGCGACGTTTTGGTTTCCAAAAGCTGAATTTATTTCAAAACAAACCAGAGAACTCTATAATTTTATTGAAGGGATAA
>JBEBIF010000369.1:0-3647 GCA_040080515.1 Chitinophagaceae bacterium
TCACCAAACTGTAAATTTGTATGAACAACGCTTACGCTATGTCTGCAACCCAGGAAGCCCAAAAGCATCGAACTGAAGCCACTATGATCACGGCCGGTTTCGCTGCTTTTATGATCCTCCTTATGATTTTTCTGAAATGGGACCTCCCCACTTTTGAGCCCTTAACACAGGATTCCGGTATTGAAGTGGAAATAACCCTCCCTCCTGACCCTCCGCTTCCTGAAACACAGGATGATGGTGGCGGTGGCGGTGGTAATCCTGTACAGGCTGCTGGTACTGCCGGTATTGCACCTCCCGCCACACCAGTGCCCGGAGAAAACCAGGATGCCAAAGAAATTGATGAAAATGATGATAAAGAGGCCGCTACTATTGCAAAACCTACCGTGGTAAAACCAAAAGCTACAGCCGTTATCAATACATCCGTTGCAAAGACAGAACCTAAAATAATAGAAACACCCGCTCCTCCCCGTCCCAAAGCAGTATTAGGCAAAACAACTACCGGCACCGGTCGTGGTGGTGGCGCCGCTGAGGATTATGACAGGGCGGGTGGCCGTGGTACGGGAAGCGGTGTAGGAAACGGAAGTGGTACAGGTGGTGGTTCCGGCACCGGTAATGGCGGAGGCAATGGCTCCGGCAGCGGTGGTGGCAATGGCCCCAAAGTAACCAACGGCGACCGCAAAATAGTCCGCAGTTATTCTTTTGAAGGCGACCTGGATAAAGCTACTATTTATGCCAATGTGAATGTATCACCGGAAGGTGTGGGACGGTTTGTAAATATTGCCAAGGGTTCTTCCAACTCCGGTAATGCCTATAAAGAAGCGATCATACGTTACTTACAGAATATCCGTTTTGATAAATCAGATCATGAATCAATGGTAACGGTACGATTCAACTTTACTGTTAACTAATAAAGCAGCAACTTTTCTTAAGCAGGCTGTCTCAAAAGTATTTTCAACACTGAGATACAGAGTAACGGAGATACACAGGGAATTGATTTTCAGAATGATTTTCTCTGTGTAACTCATACCCTCAGTTACTCTGTGTTGAAATCCCTGACTTTTAAGACAGCCTCTTTTTATTTTTAAGAAATCGGGATGAACCACATAGTAACATAGATATATAGAAATACACACAACTTGTCCCAAAAGTGTATTTAGTTTCCCCATACCTTACATTTGCGCAGATGGATTACCAGCAAGCGATTGAGTATTTGTTTTCCCGGCTGCCGATGTTCAGTCGTATCGGCGCTGCTGCATACAAGGCAGACCTTACCAATACGATCCGCCTTTGTAATGCCCTGGGCAATCCGCAGCAACATTTCAAAAGCATACATATTGCCGGTACCAATGGAAAAGGCTCCACCAGTCATATGCTGGCTTCCATATTACATACTGCCGGATACAAAACAGGACTATACACCTCCCCGCACCTGAAAGATTTCAGGGAACGGATAAAAATAGCCGGTGATACTGAGGTCTTCCGGGAAGTGAGTGAAGAATTTGTGATCGACTTTACCGAAAGATTGATGCCGCTGATAGAAGAGATCTATCCCAGTTTTTTTGAGATCACTGTAGCCATGGCATTTGAATATTTTGCGCAACAAAAAGTGGAAGTTGCTGTGATCGAAACGGGACTTGGCGGCCGGTTAGACAGTACCAATATCATCACCCCGGTGCTTTCCATCATAACCAATATTGGCCGTGACCATATGAACCTGCTGGGTGATACCTTAGAACAGATCGCTTTTGAAAAAGCCGGTATCATTAAACCCGGAGTACCCGTAGTAGTGGGAGAAGTGTTGCCGGAAACATTTCCCGTATTTGAACAAACAGCAAGTCAAAAAAAGGCACCGTTATTCATTGCTTCGCAAATAAGGCAGGTCACCGACTGGCATTGGGATCATAACGAACTGGTGACTGAAGTGGCTATGCCTCATCAAACGGACCACAAAGTATATCACCTTGACCTGCCCGGCATCTATCAAACAAAAAATTTACTAACGGTACTGGAGGCCTGCTCCCAATTGCAGCAACAAGGATGGCGGCTGGATGACAATGCCATTCATACAGGATTAAAACAGGCAAAGAAAATAACAGGGCTTCATGCCCGGTGGGAAGTCATTCACCATCACCCGATGGTGGTATTAGATGTGGCACATAATGAAGATGGCATCCGGCAGTTGATACGGCAGGCCGAAGTAACAGACCATCACCAGTTACACATCATCATCGGAATGGTAAAGGATAAGGAGATCAGCACCGTGCTGCTGCTGTTACCCAAAAATGCACAGTATTATTTCACCAAAGCACAAATTCCGAGGGCCCTTCCTGAAAATGAGCTGGCAGAATTGGCAAATAGCATTGGCCTTTCCGGAAAGATCTACCCCGAAGTGAATAGGGCATTGAAAGAGGTAATCGTTCACGCAAAGGCGGATGACCTGATCATCATTTGCGGCAGTGTGTTCCTGGCGGGAGAAGTGAACCCGTTGTAAAAAGCTTTGCTTAACCTGTTGGCAGAATAAATTTTTAGCCCTTGTGAAAATGGCATGTAAATAAAACATATCGCTCCTACGGAGCTGGAATTCCAATATTGTTCTTTTTTTCTACTGACATTTCGACCCTACGGGTCTTTATACAACACTTTCAATTAATTCTGCCAACTGTCTTGCATACTCAATTAAGCTCCGGAGGAGCGGTATATTAGTAGCAGCAGCAGAAGAGGCGATTTTATATTCCCCAAGCTCCGGAGGAGCGGCATGTAAATAAAACATATCGCTCCTACGGAGCTGGAATTCCGGTAGTGTCTCAGCTTGAAAATCTGTTGCCTTTAAATGTATTTGAACCACATAGAAGCATAGTAACATAGGGTAAACCATAGAATTCTTTGTGTGGATTTCTATGTATCTATGTGGTTCAAATTTATTTCAAACTAAGACACTACCGAAATTCCAATATTGCTCTTTTCTTCTACTGACCTTTCGACACTACGGGTCTTTATACAAACCTTTTGAATTAACTCAGCCAACGGCTTTACTTATTTAAACAATCGTTCTATAGTTTCTATATCGATCAGTGTTGTTATCAGGCGTTCCCGCAGCACCACCTGTTTTGTAAGGTTGGGATTTTTAACCGCCTTCTTCAGGTGTTGCATACACAGCGGTTTATCTGCTAATCCTGCAGCGGCCTTTGCCATCATATAATCAGGATTGCGGCGGGTATCATCAAAGAAGGAAAGAATGTAAGCTGTTCTATAGGCTTCCCGGTAGCGTTTGGATTCCTGTAACCAGAAATATTGTTCTCCACAAAGACGCCAGCAAAAATCAAATAAGCGTTCCCCTGATAATTGCTTGTACGCATTTTTATTCCTTTTGAGCTCCGCAATAGCAGCAGCCTTCTGTTTCCAGGTATCATCATTGGCGGTCATGCCCTGTCCTGCATTGATCGTTTGCTCATACAGGAAAGAGACCTGGTCCATAAAATTGCGTTCTTCTTCCAGTACGGTCTCAAATTGTTCCTGCTGCTTTTTGAAATTCTTTACTGTTTCTGCTTGCTTTGCTGCAGAATCTGCAACGGTGATCAGTGCCGGTATCTTTTTAAATTCTGTTGCTGCCAACCAGGCATAGTAATCCAGCCCGGCGGACAGGTCTT
>JBEBIF010000370.1:0-3646 GCA_040080515.1 Chitinophagaceae bacterium
CAAGCCATACAGCAATGGAGTGAGTATGTGGAGAACATCCGCAAACAAACTGCATTGTTTGAAGGGGAGACCGAAGAGCAGCAACGCAAAAGGATAAAGCTGCTCGAAGCAGATCATGAACTATGGTTCAAATATTACTTCCCGCAATACTGCTATGCAGAGCCAGCCGACTTTCACAAAGAAGCCTCACTTCGCATTTTAAAAAATGCAGAATGGTATGAAGTAAGGAACTGGAGCAGGGAGCTGGCAAAAGATGTACGCACCATGATGGAAGTACTGTACCTCGTTTTGACAAAAAAGAAAAGGTACATGCTCATGATAAGCAACAGCTATGACAATGCGGAAAAATTTTTAAAGCCTTACCAGGGAAACTTGCAGGCAAACCAACGCATCATAAATGATTACGGAGTGCAGGAACTCCCCGGCTCCTGGTCTGCCGGTGATTTTGTTACCCGCAAAGGTTGCGCCTTCCTTGCACTCGGTGCAGGGCAAAGCCCACGGGGTACAAAAAACGAAGAAGTAAGACCGGACATCATTGTGTTCAATGATATTGACACAGACGAAGACTGCCGCAATCCGGACATCATAGAAAAAAGATGGCAATGGATTGAAAAAGCAGCCATCGGCACACGGTCTATTTCAAAACCTACACTCATTGTTTTTCTCGGTAACATAATAGCAGAAGATTGCTGTGTAGTAAGAGCTAATACTACAGCCGACTTTGTGCATGTAGTAAACATCCGCAATGAAAACGGTGAAAGCAGCTGGCCGCAAAAGAACACCGAAGAAATGATTGACCGTGTGCTGTCATTGGTTTCCTACAATGCACAGCAGCAGGAATATTACAATAACCCTATTGACGAAGGAAAGGTATTCAAAGAAATGACGTATGGGCCATGCCCGCCATTGAGAGACCTCTCCTTCGTTGTTATTTATGCAGACCCCTCACCATCCAACCGGGATAGGCCCGGCATCAAAGCAAAAGTGCAAAACTCCTGTAAGGCTGTAGTAATCGTGGGCTACCTCAATAATAAATACTATATCTATAAAGCATTCGTAGATACAACTACCAATGCCACTTTTATAGACTGGCTGTATGCCACCAGGACAGAGTGTGGAACCTCCACGCAGCCTTACTTTTTTATTGAAAACAATACCCTGCAAAATCCTTTTTATGAGCAGGTGCTCTTACCCCTCATTCATGCAAAAGGAAAAGAACCGGGGAAAACCGTACTCGGCATCAGCCCCGATACCAGGGCAAAGCCAGATAAATATTTCCGCATAGAAGGCACACTGGAACCGCTCAACCGCATGGGCTGCTTAATACTAAATGAAAAAGAAAAAGAAAACCCGCACATGAAGCGGCTGGAAGCACAGTTTAAAAGTGTAAGTGCAAACAGCAAAACAATGGACGGCCCGGATGCTGTGGAAGGCGCAGTATTCATCACACAACAAAAAATAACAGTGCAAAGTGTAGGTGCGGTAAAAGTTTTCAAAAGACCAGCTAACGCAAAACGATACTGATATGACAGACATGCAAAAAGCAGCCGAAATAAAAAAGCTGCAAATGGAAATTGACAAACGCTGTTCTTTTTTTAGGATAATAAAAGATATGGGAGTGAAGAAGCCAGTAAAAGCAACTCACAACTCACAACTTAAAACTTACAACTAATAACTACTTCCTATGCCATACTTAGTAGAAGCCGATTTAAAAACCCATGTGTACGCAGAAGTAATAACAGAAATTACCCGCAGCGATAACACTATTGTTCCCATTGCCATTGCAGAAGCCATCGGCACAGCCAAAGGCTACCTGTCCAGGTTCAACCGTACAAAACTGTTTGACCCCGCTGCCACCGGCTATGTAGCAGATGCACAATTGCTGGCAGCAGTAAAAGATATATGTGTGTGGCGGTGCATTCGCCTGGCTAACCCAAACCTATCAATAGAAATGGCAAGAACAAATTACGAAGATGCCATTGCCTGGTTAAAAGATGTACAAAAAGGAACTGCCGATCCCGAAGGTTGGCCTTATGCCACTGATGATGCAGATACTGAAAGGACAGAAGGAAGCGGAGTAAGCCTATCAACAAATACAAAAAGGTCTAACCATTACTGATGAGTGAGCAAGAACAAAAACAAATTAGCGAACTGCTGTACTGGCTGCAATGGACAGCGCAGCAGAACACAGGAGAAGAAATAGAAATCATTTTTCCGCTTAACTCACAGTTGGGCGGCATCATAATAAATTTAAACTGATGGCAAAAGCACAACGAAAAAATAAAGACATAGTACAGGTGGCAACGCCGGATAACAACGGGCAGATAGTCGTTAACAATATGCAGGTACGCTTACAATCAGTTGACCGAACCAGCACCGACATCGCAAAATTCCTAACCGCACTGCAATCTGCCGAAAGCATTCATTACCCTAACAGGGGCTACCTGTACGACATCTACACACAGATGGAGCTGGATGCACACCTGGCAGGCATCATCGAAAAAAGAATAGCGACTGTACTCAATAAAAAACTTTGTTTTGAACAGGGCGAAAAAGAGAATGAAGAGATCGGCAACCTTATAAAAACAAAAGCATTCCGGGATATGCTTCGGGAGCTGATGCTGCAAAAATTTTGGGGCCTCACCGGGCTGGAGTTTATCCCAGGTGAAACCTTTGCTTTCAATTCCATTCCCCGCAAACACATCAAACCAAACCTGCGCATCATCGCAAAAGATGAATACGGACAAGATGGTTTAAGCTATGACGGTGTGTGGAACTTATGGATAATAGGACATTGGAAAGACCTCGGCATACTATTGAGCTGCTGCCCTTACTCCATCTGGAAGCGGGGTGGCTTTGGCGACTATGCACAATATGTAGAAATATTTGGCCAGCCGATGATCATAGTAAAATACAGCGGCTACGATGAAAAAACAAGAACAGCACTTGACCAAACCATGCGGGATATTGGCAGCAGCACCCGCATTATGATCCCCAATGAAGCTAATTGGGATGTCGTTGATGGCAAGAACGCACAAGGAACTGGTGATCTCCAAAGTAAATTCATTGATGCCTGCAACAGGGAAATGACCATCCGCATTCTCGGTGCCACCGAAACCACCAGCAGCAGCAGCAGCAGTGGCTATGCACAAAGCAAAGAACATGGTAAGCAGCAGGATGAAACCACAAAGATCGACCTCGCCTTTATTGAGAATTTGTTGAACGAGCCGCACTACTTCCGCATACTCGAATCATACGGCTATGCACCCGGCACCGGCCATTTTTATTTTAAAGATGAAGTTGACCTCACTGAATTACAAAGCAAGATCAATATCGCAAAAACAGTGGCGCAGATAACACCGGTAAGTGATGATTACTTCTACGAATTATCCGGCATACCAAAGCCTGATAATTATGATGAATTAAAAGAACAGAAAGAAGCAGAGCGGCAGGCCATCACAGGCGCAGAAGAGCAAAACGATGATAACCCTGATGATCCTATACCTGGTAAACCTGTTAAGAAAAAGAAGGCTTCTGAGAAAAAAACAGAAGACCTCAAAGCAGTATTAAAACAAATGGGTTTTTGGGATAAGCTGAAAGCGGTTTTTTTCAAAGCCCCGTAGTTGATCCCTCACAACTCACGGGG
>JBEBIF010000371.1:0-3626 GCA_040080515.1 Chitinophagaceae bacterium
CTTCTACTTCATCCATGGTAAACTCATGCTCGCCTGCGGCTGAATTGATATTAATAAGTATCCATTTGGCACCTTTAATATCGCTGTCATTCAGCAATGGTGAATTCATCGCTTCCTCGATAGCTTTCTGTGCCCTGTTCTCCCCGGCTGCTTCTGCATTACCCAGGATGGCCACACCCCCATTACGCATTACAGTGCACACATCAGCAAAGTCCACATTGATCTGGCCGGTGCTGTTGATCACATCAGTGATACATTTGGCGGCTGTTGCCAGTACGTTATCTGCTTTTTCAAATGCTTCCCGCATTTTCAGGTTACCGAACTGGTGACGGAGCTTATCATTGCTGATCACCAGCAGGGTGTCCACATATCCTTTCAATACTTTGATACCTTCTTCGGCCTGCTGTTGCCGTTTTCTTCCTTCGTAAGCAAACGGTGTAGTGACGATACCTACGGTAAGTATGCCCAGGTCTTTACAGATCTTGGCAATGATCGGCGCACCCCCGGTACCGGTACCACCACCCATTCCGGCAGTGATAAAGGCCATTTTAGTATTTACTTCCAGGATTCGTTTTATCTCCTCCAGTGATTCTTCTGTTGCCTGGCGGCCAATATCCGGATTGGCACCGGCACCCAACCCTTGTGTAAGGTGTGGCCCGAGCTGAATACGGTTGGGGATCCCACTATTGGCCAATGCCTGTGCGTCGGTGTTGCAGATAATAAAGTTTACACCGTCAATCTGCTGGCTAAACATATGGTTCACCGCATTGCCACCACCACCTCCCACACCAATCACTTTCAGGATAGATGATTTTTCTTTGGGCAGATCAAAATGTATCATAAATATTTATTTAATATTAGAGTTAGCTTGATTTTGAAATTTTGGAATTGGGAAATTGGGAAATTGAAATTCAAAAATTTCCCAATTCCACTTTTCCCAATTAAAGTTTCTTGTCCTCTTCTTCCTTGAACAGATCAATGATGCCATCTTTGAATTTTCCCCAGAAGTTGCTAAGCCCTTTGCGTTGTCTTACTTTTTCTTCGCTGATCTCTTCTTCTGATACCGGCACCAGTTCTTCTTCTGCTGTTTTCTTTAAGCCATCCGGCACTTCCACTTTGCGGTATTCTTTTTCAAACTGTTTCCGGTTGTGCTCATAATCATCATACCCTTTCAGGATGAGACCGATACAGGTAGAATAGGTTGGCTTGGCCAGTTCTTCGATATGCCCGGCAGCCAGGTGCTCATTGGGAAAACCAATTCTTGCAGGTAAACCAGTTACGTATTCCGTTAATTGGATCAAATGCTTCAGCTGGGAACCTCCACCGGTAAGAATGATACCACCATTCAGCATGCGGTTTTCCAAACCCACCTGTTTCAAATGATAGGTGACAAAATCCATGATCTCACTCATTCTTGCCTGGATGATATTAGCCAGGTTCTTTACACTGATCTCTTTTGCGGGCATGCCTCTCAATCCGGGAATAGTGATATAGGCATTTGATTTTGCTTCATTTGCCAATGCACTTCCGAACTGTACTTTCATTTGTTCAGCCTGTGTTTTTAAAACACCAAGACCTGTTTTAATATCGTTAGTGATATTTTCTCCCGCAAATGGAATCACTGCCGTATGCTTTAATATTCCTTCATAGAAAACGGCGAGATCGGTAGTACCACCACCGATGTCCACGATTGCCACTCCTGCTTCCAGGTCTTCCTGTCCCATTACGGCAGAGGAAGAAGCTAATGGTTGCAGTACCAGGTCCTTTGTATAAAGACCTGCTTTCTCTACACTACGGTTGATATTCTTGATCGCATTCTTATCACCAGTAATGATGTGGAAGTTGGCACCTATCTTCACTCCTCCATACCCGATAGGATTAGGTATGTTTTGAAAATTATCTACGGTAAATTCCTGTGGTATCACATCAATGATCTGATCACCGGCAGGAATATATGTTTTATACTGATCGTCAATAAGCTGATCGATCTCCCGGTGCGTTATTTCTTCATCCGTTCGCTGCCGGACAATATCGCCGCGGGTTTGCAAACTTTTGATGTGGTGCCCTGCAATACCGACATATACTTCATTGATATCCAGGTTAGGATTGGAAGCAAAGCAGTTTTCCAGCGCACTTTTGATGGCTTTGATCGTTTCATCGATGTTGAGCACCTGTCCGTGCTTTACACCATTGGAATTGGATTTACCAAAGCCAAGTATTTCCAGTTTGCCAAACTCATTTTTGCGTCCGGCAATTACTGCGATCTTGGTTGTTCCAATGTCCAGACCGACAATAATGGGTTGTTCGTTGTTCATATTTCTTGTTTTAGTTGTTGTTTTTGCGAGGCTTGCCAACGCAATCTCCTCTATTATTAAACTTCTTATTCTCTGTTACCACCTTCAGTACTATCCACAGGGCCCTTCGGGCTATCATCGTCCCCAGGTTTCACCCGGAGTTATTCATGTTTGACCCCTTCGGGGCCTGAATACCTTCCAAACAATACCACGATGTATTCCATTTTCACATTTTCATATTCTCACATCTCCACATTGCCTGTTTAATTCTACTCTTATCTAATTATATCCTCCATTATCATCCGCTACCGGCCGCTTCGGCATTACTGCTTTTGGTTCCTTTTTTTTAGCCGGTGGTTTTGGCTTGTCCGTTTTAACAGTTGGTTTTGGATTCTTTTGCTTTGCTGGCTTATCAGCCAAAGAAGATTTCAAAGGGTTGGGATTGGGTTGCTCAGAGTTTGACTCTATATTATCTTTCAATTCCGGATCCGGTGCTGTTACCGAGTCCGCTTCTAATTTCATTATAGGCGCTAACACCCGAATGGCAGTATCATTTTCTGCTTCCATGGACTGGCGCATCAGTTTCTCTACATTCTTGCGCAATAACACTGAATCCACTTTGGCATTACCCGAATACCGGGATGCCACTACCTGTCCTTTATACTGTACATCGATCACTTTGTATTTATCAAACCCGGTTTTGCTAAGCACCTGCTGATAAAAGACAAAGAGGCGGTTAAATTTCTGCCGCATGTTCTCCCCGTTTCCTAACCGTACCAGGTGATTACCCACCAGTGGCACCATTTCAAAATTTCTTTCTGGTGTAATATCTATCTGCGCCACCTGCGACATCCAGAAGGCATCATTATTAACCAAGATGGCGATACTTCTTACATTATTTAATAAAGTACTGTCCGCTGCATTCATTTTTTTCTTCTCCGGAAAGCCGGTGAATACCGGTACCCGGGCACTTAATTTGTCAGACAATGGTATCTTTCTGCCCAGGCTGTCGATATAAAATGAATTTCCTGTTGTTGTAAATATCCTGGCCACCGGGTCTTTTACTTCCACCGTTACATGCAACACATCCCGGTTATCGAAATACAGTTCGGCGCCATCTATCCAGGTATTATGTTCAAGCATCTGTTCCAGTTCCTGTAATTTGAAGGAAGATACAGGCTGCCCCTTGATGTTGCCATCTGTTGCTTTCATTAATAACTGCTCCACATCTTTCTGATCTATAAATGCACAGCAGCTTGCGGAATTTGTATTCTGCATTCCTTTTATGGAAATGGAATACCCCTTACACTCGCCTTTATTCCTGTCTCTTAT
>JBEBIF010000372.1:0-3614 GCA_040080515.1 Chitinophagaceae bacterium
CCTGAGGGAGGTTTGCAGCGTTATGTATGTAACAACATAAAAGTTTAGCAGGCCTTCCTTAACCGGAGGGTCTTTTTTTATACCCCCAACCCCTAAAGGGGAGCAGGGCAACGTTCAAACAGTTTTAATTAACAATTTAATTTCTTCCGCCGCGGCGGAAGGCAGGAGGGTAAAATGAAAGTTGCAGTAGTGGGTGCTACCGGGTTGGTGGGCACCAAAATGTTACAAGTATTAGCAGAGCGGAATTTCCCGGTTACAGAATTAGTTCCGGTGGCTTCTGAAAGATCAGTGGGCAAGGAAGTGGAATTCAAAGGGAAAAAGTATAAAGTGGTAAGTATGACGGATGGCATCGCTGCCAAACCGGCGGTGGCTATTTTTTCTGCCGGTGGCGGCACCTCACTGGAGTGGGCGCCAAAATTTGCGGAAGCGGGTATCACTGTTATCGACAATTCATCTGCCTGGAGAATGGACCCGGCTAAACCATTGGTGGTACCGGAGATCAATGCTGATATTCTTACTGCTGCTGATAAGATCATTGCCAATCCAAACTGCTCTACCATTCAAATGGTGGTGGCATTAAACCCGCTGCATAAAAAATATGGCATCAAAAGAATTGTTGTTTCCACCTATCAAAGTGTAACGGGAACGGGTGTGAAAGCGGTGGAGCAGTTGCGGGGTGAACGATTAAAGGAAGTAAAAGGAGAAACCACCGATTACCCGATGGCATACAAATACCCGATCGATCTGAATGCGATTCCCCAGATAGATGTGTTTTTGGAGAATGGGTACACCAAAGAGGAAATGAAAATGGTGAAAGAGACCTGCAAGATCATGCGGGATGATTCTATCCGGGTAACGGCAACTACGGTGCGAATCCCTGTAATGGGCGGGCACAGCGAAGCCGTGAATGTGGAGTTTGAAAAAGAGTATGATCTGGCAGAAGTAAAAGCATTATTGCAATCATCTCCGGGAATAGTGGTGGTGGATGATATTGCGAACCAGCAATACCCGATGCCAATGGATGCGCATGAGAAGGATGAAGTGTTTGTGGGAAGGTTGCGGCGGGATGAATCGCAACCGAAAACACTTAATATGTGGGTGGTGAGTGATAATTTGAGAAAGGGGGCGGCTACAAATGCGGTGCAGATTGCGGAGTATCTGCTTGCGAAAAATTTATTGGGCTAACTAAGGAACCCTTTGAACTAAGTACACCCCAATAAATTTTGAAGCAAACTCCTGAACAAGGAGATTTTACAAAAAATATAGTGCCCTCCCAACTTCCCCGTATAAATAACCAGGCAACTACTTGCGAAAAATTTATTGGGCCAGTATGCTGATAGAAGCAGGAAGCTTATCCCAATAAATTTTGAAGCAAACTCCCGGTGAATAAAGACTTTTGGGAATTCGCAAGTATTTAAAACAACAATCTATATACCCGTACTATGAATTACAAAGCTGGATATTTCTATATTCTCACTAATACTCACCATACCGTTATCTATTGCGGTGCAACTGCTTGCGAAAAATTTATTGGGCCAGGATGCTGATTTAAGCAGGAAGCTTATCCCAATAAATTTTGAAGCAAACTCCCGGTGAATAAAGACTTTTGGGAATTCGCAAGTATTTTTAAACAACAATCTATATACCCGTACTATGAATTACAAAGCTGGCTATTTCTATATCCTCACTAATACTCATCATAACGTTTTATATTGCGGCGCAACTGCTTGCGAAAAATTTATTGGGCCAGTATGCTGATAGAAGCAGGAAGCTTATCCCAATAAATTTTGAAGCAAACTCCCCGGGAGTAAAGACTTTTGGGAATTCGCAAGTATTTTTATACAACAATCTATATACCCGTACTATGAATTACAAAGTTGGATACTTCTATATCCTCACTAATACCCATCATACCGTAATCTATTGCGGAGCAACAGATGATCTATACAGAAGAGTTCAGGAACACCGCAATAAGGTGTATAGTAATAGTTTCACTGCCAGATATAATATAGACAAGCTTGTTTACTTTGAGATATTCAACTCAGTGGTTGAGGCTTTTGAAAGAGAAAAACAGGTTAAGGCTGGTTCCCGGAAAAGGAAGATGGAGCTGATTGAAAATTTGAATCCTGGGTGGAACGATTTATTTGGTAAGCTGGGGTCTGGTTCTGTAGAGGAGCTTATCAGGATTAAAAAATTCTTCAAGTAGGAGGAGGTTGCTTCCGAAAACGGGAGTTTGCTTCAAGTAGCAGGAGTTTGCTTCGCCCCGCGGGAGTTTGATAGATATGGATGTCAGTTGGGGCTCGCAAGGCTGTCATTAAGAAATTCAATCACAGGTTGCAGCGCTTCAAAAGCCGCCACCGTTTTCTTTACCAGGTCTTTTGAAACAAGATCCGCATCAGTAAAAAAGGATATGGCTACAAAGCTTTTCAATTTAAGGTAATCAGCAGCTGGGTTACCGGGTTCATATCCTTTGGGTACACGGCTGAGTAAGAATTCAGCACTTCTGTCCAGGTCACCATATACTGATCTGAATTTCTTTGCTCCGATTATCTTTTTGAAATCAGCAAAGTTGTAGTCGATCTCCTGCCGTACTTTTTTCAATTCATTCGGTTCGGGCATCCATATACCGCCGCCGGCAAAATTTCTACCGGGCTGCACCTGGAAATAATAGCCAGCCGAATTCCAGCCTTTTCTTCCTCCTTTATTAATACTGGCACCAAAGTTTGACTTGTAGGGTGATTTATCTTTTGAAAAACGAACATCCCGGTTGATACGAAACATACAGTCTTTGGCAATGAGATCTTTTATGGTCTCATCTTTCTTCCCGAGCTGGTCTATTACTTTTTGAATGAAGGCTGCAAAATCTGTTTTCGCCGCTTCATACCGTTTCCGGTTAGCGTCAAACCAGGGCTTGTTATTGTTTTTCTTTAAGTCTTTTAAGAATTTGACAGTGGGTGGATGCAACATGAACTAAGATTTTCCGGAGTAAAATTGATTTTTGGGAATCAAAGATAACCCGACTATCCTCATAATCCTTCTAATCCAATAAATCTTAGTTCTGTCTTATATCCTTCCCCAATTCTCACCGCTCTTAATACGGTAAATGGTCATTTCACTTACCCCGTGGTTTTTGGCCAACTGGCGGATGGTGACCTTCCGGTTTTTATCCTTCAGTATCTTTTTGATCTTTTTTACTTGTGTGGCCTTAAGCTTTAGCCCTGTTGTTCTGTTGGCCTGTTTTTCTTTGTAGGCTACTTTAGCGGGGCTGCCTTGCTGGTGTTCGATCATCTGGTCCAGTGTGGTCCAGCGCAGGTTTTTTACATTGTTGTCAAGTTTGTTATGATTGCGGTGAATAACAAACTTGTGCAGCGGACTTGGTTTTTGGAGAAAGATCTTTGCCATTTCCCTGTGTATATACAAAGTGCCTTTGTTGCCAGGCCGATGCAAATTGAGGGTACGATACCCGGTGGTCAATGAGCCACTGAGTATTTTACCGTCACCTAATACACTTTCTTTGTAGCTGGCTATGCGGCCAAAACTTGAAACGGCATAGCGATTGCGTAGTTGCCTCCATCCGGAAAACGCCAATTGTTTCCAGACTTCGCCGGCTGATT
>JBEBIF010000373.1:0-3607 GCA_040080515.1 Chitinophagaceae bacterium
CACTGAAAAAGAAAAAAGCTACTAAGTCATTGGCAAAAAGAAAGCCACCGAAAAAAAAGAAAGCAGCACCTAAGAAAGTAGTGGCAAAGAAAAAAGCAGCGCCAAAAAAAGTTGCAAAGAAAAAAACAGCAAAGAAAGCAGTAAAGAAGGTGGCGAAGAAAGCGGTGAAAAAAGTGGCGAAGAAAATAGTGAAGAAGGCAGCGTCGAAAAAACCAATTGCATTTATTCCTGCAAGGCCCGTAAAGAAAAAACCTGCTGCACCGGCAAAAGCGGAACCCAAACTGGTGGCCGTACCAGTGTATGTGGAAGAAGTGACAGAAGTTTTTATTACACCCGATGGGGAAATGGAAGTAACGGAAACGATCATCACTACAGAAGATGAATCGAACAGGGATGATATAGATGAAGGAAGGGCAGAATCAGAAGATGAGGGAACAAAGGATAACCGCCCGGTGATGTAAATCCGTTGACCATATTTTGATGAGGCTGTCTCAAAAATTATTTTCAACACTGAGATACAGAGTAACGGAGATACACTGGGTATTGATTTTCAGAAGAACTCTCTCTGTGTAACTCATTACCTCAGCTACTCTGTGTTGAAATTCCTGGCTTTTGAGACAACCTCATTTTTTTACTTCATAAAAATGCTCAATTCAACTCTGCATTCACTTCCACACCGCTATACGTTTTGATCTCATTATACAGCGTATCTCTTTCCACCGGCAGTCTTTTTGCCTGTTTGATAAGTGTTACAAGTTCTGCCGTTGTCATAGCAGGACTTTGTTCCTCCGAGCCGGCCATACTGTAGATCTTTGTAGTATCGTCGATCGTTCCATCAATATCATCCACACCAAAAGAGAGGGAGAGTTGTGCATTTTGCCGGCCCAGCATCGGCCAGTAGGCTTTCAGGTGCGGAAAATTATCGAGATAGATACGGGAGATAGCATATAGTTTCATGTCCTCCACCACGGTACTCTCGGATACATAGCTCATATCATTATCCTTATTACGGAATTTCAGCGGTATGAATGTATTGAAGCCATGGGTTTTGTCCTGCAGTTCCCTCAATCTTCTCATATGATCGACCCGGTGCTCATATTTCTCTATATGGCCGTATAGCATGGTGGCATTGGAATGTAATCCCAGTTTATGGGCTGTTTCATGTATCAGCAGCCAGCCATCAGCATTCACTTTATCTGCACATATCTTTTCCCGTATGTCCGGGTGAAATATCTCAGCGCCGCCACCGGGAATACTGTTCAGCCCGGCATCAATTAAGAATTTCAATCCTTCT
The DNA here is from genome assembly GCA_040080515.1 of Chitinophagaceae bacterium. GTDB lineage: Bacteria > Bacteroidota > Bacteroidia > Chitinophagales > Chitinophagaceae > JJ008. The sequence goes on from JBEBIF010000373.1 coordinate 1,295, forward strand.
TCCACACTCACTTTTGCCTTGCGGAACATATAATCATACTCCACCGCTGTAAAGGCTTTAATGTGCAGGTCAGGACGGTGTGTTTTGATCGCTTTCAGCAGATCAGCAAAGAAGGGAAGGTCCATCTTGGGATGCACACCGCCAACGATATGTACTTCAGTTATCGGTTGCCCGTCATATTTCTTTACCATATGCAGCATCTGGTCGATGCTCAGTTCCCAGCCTTCCTCTCTTTTTGCATACAGCTTACTGTAAGAACAAAAGTTGCAGCTGAACACACATACATTGGTCGGCTCAATATGAAAATTACGGTTGAAATACACTTTATCGCCGTTCTTTTCCTGCCGCACTTCATTGGCCAGGCTGCCGACAAAGCCGAGACTGGCTTTTTCAAACAGCAGCAGACATTCCTCATCGGTAATGCGCCGGCCGGCTTTTACTTTGGTGACTATCTGCTGGAGGTCGGAGGATATATTGGTTGTAGCTATCATAGTAGTGTAACAATTTACTGGTGGCAAAGTTACGATAAGAGAGGAGAAGTTTTGAAACCTGCCTACCGGCAGGCAGGCACAAAGACACGGAGGCACAAAGACACCAGGGGAGTTAATGGCAAAAAACAATTGTATTCTTTGTGCCTCCGTGTCTTAGTGTCTTTGTGGTTCAAAACACTAAAATCCTTATCTTCCCTGTTGATTGCTTTTTGTAACCTAAAAACAAGGGTATGGGTATAAAATTAAGGTTGACGATTGTTAGCTTCCTGCAGTTTTTTGTATGGGGCGCCTGGCTGATAACTATTGCGACTTATTTTTTTTCCAACAACATGGGAACCGGCGTTCAGTTTGGAGCTATCTTCTCAACACTGGCTCTTTCATCGTTGTTTATGCCTGCCCTTACTGGTATCATTGCCGACAAATGGATAAATGCCGAAAAGCTTTACGGTATCCTGCACCTTCTGTATGCGGGATTCTTGTTTTATGTCACGCAGGTGCATGATGCCAATACCTTGTACTATGCGATTTTTGGTGCTATGATCTGCTACATGCCCACCATTTCCCTGTCCAATTCTATTGCGTACACTATCTTAAAGAACAATAACTACGATGTGGTGAAAGTGTTCCCACCGATACGGGTTTGGGGAACCATCGGTTTTATTGCCGCCATGTGGGTTACTAACCTGTCAGGCAGTAAAGCAAACACTAACCAGTTTATCATTGGTGGTGTTGCCGCAGTACTATTAGGGCTGTTTTCATTTACCCTGCCCAAATGTCCACCGCAGAAATCCATTTCAAAAGATGCATCCTTCATCGAACAATTAGGATTAAAAGCATTCAAGCTGTTCTCTACTTACAAAATGGCAGCCTTCTTTATTTTTTCTATGTTCCTCGGAGCAGCCTTGCAGTTGACAAATATGTATGGCGATACTTTTTTGGATGATTTTAAAAATGTACCTGAATACCAGGATTCCTTTGTAATAAAATATTCAACGATTATCTTATCTATCTCCCAGGTTTCAGAAACCATTTTTATACTGGCTATTCCTTTTTTCCTGAAACGGTTTGGTATTAAAAAGGTAATGCTCATCTCTATGTTTGCCTGGGTGCTCCGGTTTGCTTTATTTTCTTACGGAAACCCGGCTGATGGGTTGTGGATGATCATTCTTTCCTGCATTGTATATGGAATGGCATTCGACTTCTTTAATATCTCCGGTTCATTGTTTGTGGAGACCACAACAGATTCCTCCATCCGGTCAAGTGCACAGGGATTGTTTATGATGATGACAAATGGGGTTGGGGCTTTCTTAGGAAGTAAAGTAAGCGGTTTTGTGATTGATAAATACTATACCGGCCCTGATGGCGGAAGAGAATGGCATGGCATCTGGCTTAGCTTTGCCATCTATGCATTAGTGATCGCAGTTCTGTTTGCCATCTTCTTCCGGCATAAGCACAATCCGAAGGATGTGACAGAGATTAAGCATTAGTTAGAGAAAATTATGTAGTCGGCTGCATTACTACTATCGTCGTCCCTTGCGTCGCACACTTGTACTGCAGTAACACGGATGGGCATTTGCGAATTGTACTAATCAATGAGAAGGTTTTTAATTCATGGAGTTGGTGATAAGAAAATACCAGCAGTGGCGTAGACCCACCCCTTTCGATGTTTTGCTTATTGTAAACCGTTGCTGCCCCTCCACGGAGGGGATGACGACTCCGAAAGTTCTGTATATATTATATAAGGTTTTGAATAAGCAGTTTAATCTAATTATGAATCAGGGTTCTTCCCCTCCATGGAGGGGCGAATTGAGGAAAATAAAGT
>JBEBIF010000374.1:0-3606 GCA_040080515.1 Chitinophagaceae bacterium
CCGGTATCACTTTTAAAAACATTAAAATAATAAGTGAAGAAAACAACCCGGTGATCGATATTACACAAAGTGACAAACTGGTGTTCCAGAATATCAGTACGAAAAAAGGCGAGTTTTTGCGGTTCCGTATCAACGGGGAGAGAACGACTGCCATTACCATTAATAATAAAGAAGACGTAAAGGCTAATACTACCATAACGTATGAACTGGGTGCTGATCCAAAATCCGTAACAAACAAATGAAGAGATTAATCACCATAGGATACTTATTGCTGGCTTTGAAAGGCTTTACTCAAAAATCAAAGCATTTCATTTTCGGTGAATCGATGGCTAAAACCGTCATGAACACCTGGAAAGATTCCTTTGCACTGGATGGCAAACCAGCCAAATGGACCTATGATATGGGTGTGATATTAAAAGGCTTTGAAGGTCTTTGGTTGAACACGGGCGATGTTACCTACTTTAATTACATCCAGCAGCAAATGGATGCATATGTACAAAATGACGGAAGCATTAAAACATATAAGCCAGATGAATACAATATTGACCATGTAAATAATGGCAAACTCCTGCTGCTGTTGTACCGGGTTACACTGAAAGATAAGTACCTGAAAGCAGCTACCTTATTACGGGAACAGCTTCGCACACATCCCCGTACCAATGAAGGTGGTTTCTGGCACAAGAAGATCTATCCATACCAGATGTGGCTGGATGGTTTATATATGGGCGCCCCTTTCTATGCAGAATATGCCCTGCTTGCCCATGAGGATACGGCATTCGATGATGTGGCCAACCAGTTCATCTGGATGGAAAAGCATGCCAGGGATGCAAAGACCGGTTTGCTTTACCATGCATGGGATGAAAGCAAACAAATGAAATGGGCGGATCCTGTTACCGGGTTGTCGCCACTATTCTGGGCAAGGGCCATGGGCTGGTATGCCACGGCGCTGGTGGATGCGTTAGACTACTTTCCCGAAAATCATCCAAAAAGAAAAGCACTGATCGATATACTGAACCGGTTGGTAACTGCAATAGAGAAACAGCAGGATAAAGAAACCGGTTTATGGAAAGACATTCTGAACTATAACGGGCCGGGAAAAGAAAAAAATTATTTTGAAGCATCAGCAAGCTCGCAGTTTGTATATGCCATAGCCAAGGGAGTGAGAAAGGGTTATTTACCGGCCGCTAAGATCAATATTGCAAAAAGAGGTTATATAGGCATCCTTAATAAATTTATCAAAACTGAAAATGGCCAGACTAATTTACACGGCACCGTAAAAGTTTCCGGCCTGGGTGGCAAGCCTTTTCGTGATGGCAGTTTTGAATACTATATGAGTGAACCGGTGATCGTGAATGACCCTAAAGGTGTTGGTGCTTTTTTATTGGCCAGCAATGAAATGGAAATGGAACGGACCCTATCCATTGGCAAAGGCAAGACCGTGGTAATGGATAATTATTTCAACCGGGAAACTAAAGAAGATGCCTTTGGCAAAAAGATCGTTTTCCATTACAAATGGAATGAAAGGGATAATGGTGGATTTTCCTTCTTAGGTCATGTGTTTAATAAGTATGGCGTGTCTACAAAGCTGCTTGACCAGGCTCCTACTGCTGCCAACCTGAAAAATGCATCCATTTATTTTCTGATCGATCCGGACTGGCCCAAGGAAAACAAAACTCCTAATTATATAGAACCACAACATATTGATGCTTTATACAATTATGTAAAGAATGGCGGCATTCTGGTGATGATGGCGAATGACACCAACAATGTAGAGTTTAAAAACTACAATAAACTGGCGGCAAAATTCGGTATTCATTGGAATGAGAACATGCGGCACGATGTGATCGATAACCAATTTGAGCAGGGCCGCATCGTTATCAACAGCAACAACCCTGTTTTCAAGACGGCAAGATCTGTTTTCATAAAACAACTCTGTACCCAGACCATCAAAAAACCGGCGGTAAGTGTGTACAGTGAAAACGGCGAAGTACTGATGTCTGTAAGTAAGGTGGGTAAAGGAACTGTATTCGCCGTTGGCGACCCGTGGTTTTATAATGAATACGTGGATGGAAGAAAAATACCTGCGGAATATGACAACTATAAAGCAGCCGGGGACCTTGTTCAATGGCTGATCAAACAGGCGATCATTAAATGAAAAAGACCGGAACAATATTATTGATATTGGCAACGCTGCAATCCTATGCACAAAAGAAAATAATTGTGGATGCGGAAGGGAAAGGAGATTATAAAACCATCCAGGGGGCCATTAACAGTTTGCCTGATTCATCAACAATAGCGAGAACAATTTTTATCAAGAACGGAACTTATACGGAAAAGCTTTATATCGAAAAACCCAATATCATTTTTGAAGGAGAAGACCGGGAGAAGACCGTCCTCATCGCATCCATTGCAAGAGATGAATGGCGTTGCGGTCATACGGATGACTGGGGCGTGGCCACCATGAATATTGGAGCGAATGATATCACCTTGAAAAATCTTACCATCACCAACAATTTTGGTTTTGATTATACAGAACGAACGATCTGGTGTGCTTCTGACACTGCTGCTAATAAAGAAAGGAAACTGAGAAAGGACGGACACCAGATGGCCTTACGCACCATGAATATGGCTACCCGGTTGAAAGCTGTCAACTGCCGTTTCAAAGCTTTTGGAGGTGATACTGTCAGTCCCTGGGAAATTTACAACGGTATGTGGTATTTCAAGGACTGCATCATGGAAGGTGGCGTTGATTTTTATTGTCCCCGCGGCTGGGCCTGGGCAGAGAATTGTGAATTCATTACCCATACCGGTCCTGCTGCTATCTGGCATGATGGTTCGGGTAACGAAGATTCAAAAACAGTATTGGTGAATTGTAAGTTCACCGGGTATGATGGCTTTATGTTAGGCCGCTATCACCGGGAGGCGCAGTTCTATCTTATTAATTGCTTCTTTGCAAAGAACATGAGGGATTCAGCCATTTACCGGGTGCCCACTGCCAATGTAATTAAATGGGGACATCGTATCTATTATTATAACTGTCACCGGGAAGGTGGAACCGATTTTAGCTGGTACAGCAATAACCTTCCCGCAGGGCTACAAGCAAATGATATAACTATTAACTGGGTTTTTGGCAAGCGCTGGAACCCCGCAATAAATTGAGTATGCAATTATCCAAAGAAGCCTTAGGGCAAATTGCAGTGCAGCCCGGATTGATTATCCCGGATGCAAAGCTGTTTGAGTTGCCGGAAAAAGTATTACAGTTTGGCACAGGAGTTTTACTGAGAGGTTTACCAGATTTTTTTATTGATAAAGCCAATAAGCAGGGCCTCTTCAACGGAAGAATTGTGGTGGTAAAATCTACTGACAGTGACAGCAGCGTCTTTGACAGGCAAGACGGCCTGTACACCATCTGTGTGCGGGGCGTGGAAAACGGGACTACGGTGGAAGAAAATATCATCAATGCTTCTATCAGCCGGGTACTGGGCGCTAAAACAGAATGGAAAAGAATCTTAGAATGTGCTCATAACCCGGAAATGAAGGTCATCCTTTCCAATACCACTGAAGTAGGCATACAATTGGTGCAGGATGATATTACAGCAGAGCCAC
>JBEBIF010000043.1:0-15141 GCA_040080515.1 Chitinophagaceae bacterium
GTTACATTTTTTTTCATTTTCATTGTTTTTTTACTATTTAAAGATATTGTTTTATTAAGGATTAGTTGCATCAACAGGTGCATGAGGTTGCTCTTTTCTTAAACGGAACAGTTCATATATGATAACAATGTAATGCCCCCATACAGTCACCATCAGTACAATAAAGGTTATCAGCATCCACATTGGCGGATGTGAACTCCATAAAGCCCTTGGCTGTTCTTCATTTAAGTTAGAAACAGGAACTCCCCATTTTTGCTCTGCAGAAGCTTCCAGGTTGCCATAAGTTTCATTTTCATCCAGCCTTGCCAACAACGTTAAATTGCCTTTTTCATCTCCCGGAAGGTTGGCCGGAAATTCCACAGAAGCCTCACCATTTTCATCGGTGGTGGCTTCTCCCACTTTCAGGGGGTTGAATAAGCGGGTAACAAATATTCCGATAGCTGCTTCTTTTACAGGAGTTTCCACCCCGCTTACCATATCCACCAATTTTACCGACACGCTTAACAATGAATCTTCTTTTACAGGGGTAATGGTAAGTATGGCCCTTTTAATGGTCAGCTCTTCATTTGCTCCTTCCATTGATTTATTACCAGATACTACTGCTTTGAAATGCAGTTTGCCTTCTTTATCAGGAGTAATGGCATCCGCTTTTACATTCAGCATCGCTACGCCTTTCATGTCGGCATTTACTGCTCCGAGTTCCTGTTCCAGCGTATCATTCAGCAGGTAGAATCTCACCTTCAGGCTATGGAGTTTTGTCAGGGAACCTTTGATCTTGGCTCTTAGCGAAGCTTTCAGATCAATGGTGTTATTGCTTTTTTGAACGCTGATGAATTCAATGGTCGGAGAGATCAGTGATGATTCTTCTGCGCCAGCAGGCTCTTCAGTAGCTGTTGTTTTTGTGGTGTCTGTTTGTGCAAAAAGACCAACTGGTGTAAGCAACAGTACCATCAATCCTGCAAAGAGGATAAACCGCCGGGATTTTTTTAGTGAAGCTGATATAAGAATTTGTTTCATAAAAATAGTTTTATGCAGGATGAACTTCTTCTTTTTTTGTTTCTATATGGTTATGTTCAGTGTGGATATGCTCATAAGGTTTGTGTGTGTCTTCCAACCCTGACACAGGAACAATCGTTACAAACTTTGACATAATGGTAAAGAACAACAGGAAAGATGCAATACCGGCAAAGGTCAACGCCCATTCTGGCCAGGTAGCTGAGTATTTAACATAAGCGGCCCTGGTGTCCTGCATGGGAAGCAACGGAGTTTCCAATGTAGGGACAATGATGAGATACCGTTTTACCCACAGAGCAATCACCATCAGGAAGGCAGCCAGCGTAATAAGGTTAGGCTTTCTTGTTTTTGGTATCGCTACAATAAGTATGGGTAAAAGGATGCCGGCAGTATTAGCAAACAATGTCCACCAGCCATACTCTGCGGGATTGAATAATTTATTGATCACTTCATTGTCCCATTTTTCTGAGCCAAACCAACTGGTGAAGTATTCGGAGAAAGTAAAGTATCCATAACCTGCGGCCAGTACCATTATGATATATCCGAGATAAATGAAATGCCGGTCGGTAAAATAGTTTTCAAGTTTATACATCTTTCTGTACACCCACATGGCAACTACCAGCACACCACAGCCAGAATACAACGCACCCAATACGAAGTAGGGGCCAAAGATGGTGCTGTGCCATCCCGGCCGCAGCGTCATACCAAATATCCAGGAGAGGATAGAACTTACAATAATAGAAAGCGGGATCATGATGATGGCCAGCAGGTTCTGTGAAATGAGCAGGTGTCTTTTTTGACTGGCAGCGCCACGGTATCCTAATGCCAGGAACTTATACATCCGTTGTTTCCATTTCGGAATGTTCAGTTTGGCATCGCGGTACACAGCGAAATCTTTTATCAATGCCATATACAAGAATAAAACGCTGCCGACAAAATAAGTAAGGATGGCCAGTACATCCCATGTCATGGGAGATTGCAGCCGTGGATAAACGAACAGGTGATGCAGGCGGTCGAACCGGCCCACGCAAAGCAAAATAAATATCGGGCCAACGATAACAGATACGATTGTCATCAGCTGTGCAATACGGATGATGGGTTTGCCCCAGGACACTTTAAAGAGGTGTAATAACCCGGCGATGATCGCCCCGGCATAACTGATACCGATAAAGAAAATGAAATTGACAATGAACAAGCCCCACACCACATTATCCCGCATACCCGTTACCCCATGGCCTTTTGCTATTTGCAAATACAAAGCATATCCGCCAGCGATGATCCAGAGCAGGAAGAAGATGGTCCAGGCCCAGTTCTTTTTGCCAAACTTTTCAATATTCTTCCGCTGGTAATTGAAGGCTTCCTGTTGATAAGTATTGAGTTCCATAATTAATTAATTCATTGAGTAAGTTGAAAAATGCCGGCCCCACTATTTCTTTTCCTGCAATACGTCTTTATACTCTTTGTACCGTTCTTTCAGATCATCAGATAATGATTCATAACCTCTCTCTACAGGGAACTGCCTGTCTTTTGGTGGCAGATAATACACTCTTGGTTTGGTACCCAGTTCTTCCATATACCGGTACCCGGCACGGTCCTTTATTAATTGAGTGAAGCTGATCGTTTCGTCACCATTGGTAACGGTATCCTCATTTTCATCACCAAAATAAAACACACCATTGGGGCAGGCCTCCACACAAGGAGGAAGCAAACCTTCTCTTGCCCTGTCGGGACAGAAATCACATTTCTCCACGGTACCTACCTGGGCAGGCACACCGGTTTCAACAGAATAAGGCAGGTTTTTGATATCCATAGGCAGGTCAGGTTCGTTCCAGTTGAATACACGGGTAGAATAAGGGCAGGCAGCCATGCAAAACTTACAACCAATACAACGTTCATTGTCTATTAATACCAGGCCATCCTGTCTTTTGAATGTTGCATCCACGGGACACACTTTTACGCAAGGTGGATTGTCGCAATGGAAACACTGTTTTGGAAACCAGTAGGGGGCCCCCTTATCACTATCCTTCATCAATTTTATAGTAAGCCATTCTGTTTCCTCGGGGCGGTAGTGATGTTTCTGGCAGGCGGTAATGCACTTGCGGGCATTTTTGCAGCGGGCCAGGTCCACCACCATCACAAATTTTTTTCCTGCTATACCTACTCTTTGTTCGTGCTGGGACAACACAGCCATGTTTTCATGGTGATTAAGATAAGCGGAGTCGATCTCCACAATTTCTCCATCCGGGGAAAGGAGTTTTATCTTTTCGGTAACTGCAGCTTTTTTAGAAGAGCAGGAACAGACGAGGCTTCCGCAGGCAGCAGTTGCCACCGTTGCAATGGCGGCGGTTTTTATAAAATCCCGCCGGCTTTTGTCAATTATTTCTTCCTGTTTCATTTGTATGTATATAAAGGAGTGAGTAGAATTTATTCGTTGGTTTCTTTAGAGGGATTGTTCATCCAGGTGTAGATGTCTTTATTGGTGGCCTTCTGCTTTTTAGTGGCAGCATCAAACACGGCTTTATCCACTTCCACCAGTTTTCCTTCAGCGGTAAGCATCTTTATTTTTTCAGTGCTTGTTTCTTTTTTCGACAGGAAATGGGAGAAAAACCCGCGGCGGGACTGGTCTGTTGATTTTTTAGTATTGCCCATGGTTGATGTTTGTTTTAGAGTAAAAAAAGGTGATGCAACTTATTCATGGCTAATGGCCTGTTTCATGACAGACGTCAAGGAGCAAAGTGAGAAATGTCACAGAAGCGTGTAAACTGACACCCCTTAGCAGCCAATGTGACAAAAGTCATGTTTAACACAGGCCCTTGTCATAAAACTGTCAAGACGGCACAGGCTACTTTTGAAAACTGGTTTTTAAAAAATAGTTCTTTCCAGTATCAATTTTCAATCAGTTAAACTGGCTTTTTATGAAAAAAGTTTCTTCTATTCAAACAGCGGTCTTAATTCTTTGTGGTGTATTTCTTTCAACTGCTGTTTTTCAGTGTACTAAGGAGGGTGTTCTTGTAAAAGATCTGGACAGATCCTATACCGGGGCGTCTGACTCCACAGTATTTGCTGCATTTTATGAAAGCAACACCATCACGCCTTCTGATGCTACCCCGGATATAAATGACAAGATCAAGTACAGGGGTGTGCAAACAGTGATTCATGAGTATTGTGGCACTTCCAATTGTCATGGCGGGCCTATTGCCCCAAAATTTGATACGTATGCCGAGATCATGAAGTTTGTTACACCCGGCAATCCAAATGGAAGCAAACTGTGGGAATATATTACCACCAATGATTTCAATAAGGCGATGCCTCCTGTGGCTTCAAGTCATGAGTTGAATACGTCTGACAAAGGCCTTATTTATAACTGGATCAAAAATGGCGCAAAAGAAAGACCTGATCTTTCAGATTTCAGACCTGCTGCTATCCGCTTAATAGTAGATGGATGCGGTTCTGCCAACTGTCACAACCAGGCCACTGCCACTGGCGGATGGGCAAGAAAAGGATTGCTTGGTGTGTTGACCAATGCCGACACCACTCAGTTTACTTATATCAATCCTGTTACAGGCGCAATAACAGTTTATTGCCAGCTTTCAAATGCCACCCTGCGCAACCAGGTTTGGACAGCATATAAAGACAGCGTAAAAAAATTCTATTCTGATACGGTGACATATGCCAGCTTCCGTCCATGGAAAACATTTACCACCCCCCGCTCTGCACTTAGCACAAGAGGCCCGCTGCAGAACTACGATGATATCCTGATGGACATCATGTATCCAAAAAGTGCCAGAAGTAATTCCAGTGTGCAATATACCGACCCGGTAACACTGGTACAGTACTATTCAAAAGGCAACTATCTGAATGTATCAAGCTCCATGGTTTCAAGATGTGACTCTACTTTGTTGCTGGCTAATCCATTCACTAATGTGTTTGCCAGTTCTCACCAGGGCGATATGGCCTATGGCGATGGCGGACTGAAACCAAATGAAGTAGCCCTGATCAAGGCCTGGTATTTTGCTGATCCCAATGTACCAGATGTATGGAAATACGGAACGGCTAATGTGGGCATATTCAAATACAGGAAGTCAGGAACTATCATCAGGAGATAATCATATAAAATCATTCTAAAATTTCAGATATGAAAACAAGAATATTAGTAACAGCAATGATGACGACCATGATTATCTATGCATTGTCATCCTGTTATAAAAATAAAGAAGACATTACTGCCCTTCCCAGGGTTTCATTCAGAAGTGAAGTGGTACCGATCATAACAGCGGGCCCCTGCGGTTGCCATAACAATGGAATTGGCACAAGAGCAGTGCAGTTCTCGCATTTTGATACAGTGTTTTATGATGCCATACTTTCCCGGAGGGCCTATTTTGATTCTATGTCAAGGCTGGTGGGTAAACACCCCGGCGGTGGCGGTATTGAATTTGCTGCCAATGAAAAAAACATCATTAAAAGATGGATAGAACAAGGCGATCCTTTTGATGATGGAGCTGGCTGCACTGTAACCGGAACTATCCGCTACACCTTAGATATTTTACCGATCTATACCAGCGGTTGCAAAGGAGCAACCTGTCATGGTGGTATAGCCATTACACTGGATTATAATAAGATGGTGGCTGAAAAAAATACCATCAGCGCTATTATGAACAGCGGCGGCAGCCAGGGCCACCCCGGCGGTCCTTTAAGCCTTACCACTTGTACTATCAATAAATTCAAAGAATGGATATTACAGGGACAGCCACAGTAAACACAAACAAAAACTAAACATTGTTTTTAAAATAAAAACAGGCATTATGAAAAAGATTTTATCGCTCCTGATCGTTGTACTGGGCCTTTGCACCCTTGCTATTGCTCAGGACGCTCCCGATACTGCAGCAGCACCAGAAGCGCCCAAACAAAAATTTACAAGAGCTACCTTCAACTCTACCAAGGTCATCAACATGCAGAGTGTAGAGATCGTAACCAAAGGCAACCTGCAGTTTATGATCAATCACCACTTTGGCTATTTCTGGAATAAAGACCTGGCTCCTGCAGGTTCCGGTAAACGGTTTCAGCAGAATGCAGCTCATTTTTTCGGACTTAATGCCGGTATCGCTAATACCTATCTTTCATTTGATTACTCACCAGCCAGCTTTGCTAATGTAGGTATTGCCGCAAGCGGAAGAGCCGTTTTTGAAGGATGGGCCAAGTTCAAGATACTCAGGCAACAAACCGGCGCCCGGAATATTCCCGTTACATTAGGCTGGTACTCCGTGGCCAATATTTATACAGGACTTTCCACTGCCGATGAGTTTACTGATAACCGCTGGTCGTTTATGCACCAGTTACTGATCGCCAGAAAATTTTCTAATAAGCTCTCCTTACAACTGATGCCTACATTGATCCATTTTAATGTTGTTCCTTATGGTATCAACAACAGTAACCTGGTATGGTCATTGGGAATGGCAGGAAAATATAAACTGACCTCCAAATTGAATTTAACGCTGGAGTATGCCCGTCAATTGAATATGCATGAAAACCTGGTCACTAAAAATGGCACCATTATCAACTACAGTCCCGATATGCTTTCTGCCGGTTTAGAGATCAACACCGGCGGTCACCTGTTCCAGTTTTTTGTCGGCAACACCACCGACGCCTCCAACATTGATCACCTGGCCCGCAATAACAGCTGGATCAAAGACGGTCAGTTTGCTTTCGGATTCACCATCAACAGAAGTTTAAGTTTGAAAAAGTAAGATACGTAGAACCCAATATCAACACAGACGGCCGGCTTGAATAAAGCCGGCTTTTTTATTGATCGCTTCTGATGTCATAAGGAGGAAAAAGCAAGAGGAGTTATTTAATTTCTTCAAACACACCCGTCTGTTTATTCTTCCGCACATTGTCCCAATTGAAGTAACGGCCATTCATGGCCACATACACACCCGGCGGCAGTGTTTGTGCAAATGCAAGAGCACTTCCCAGGTTGAACAATCCATCAGAGCTGCCGAATTTGATTGGTATCATGGCGCCGGTGAGTACAATGGTTTTATTTTTTACCTTTTGGGCTAACACTTTGGCGGTATCACTCATCGTATCCGTACCGTGAGTGATGACGACCTGGCTCTCCTCACAGTTATTGCATTGATACACGATCAGTTCCCGGTCCTCATCCGTCATTTCCAGGCTGTCCACCATCATCAGGGTCCTTATTTCAACAGCGGCACGGCTGCGGCCCATTTCCAGCAGGTCGGACATATGTGTGTCTTTAAAATACAGCTCCCCGTTCAGTTCATTGTATTCTTTATCAAACGTGCCGCCGGTAATAAAGATGCGGATAGCCATAGGTTTCTTTTTCGGCATGAAGATATAGAATCAGCCGGTTAGAGGCCCGGCGGCCCAAATTGACTTTATTCAACAAAAACAGCAGTTGGGTAGAAATCAGGAAAAAAGTAGCGAAGAACTTTTGTGGGGATTAATAAATTGTTACTTTAGCGGCGCCGTATACAAAAAAAGGTCCTTCCGTAGAAACGGACTGACCTCTAACGATTGCTTGCCATATGAAATTCTTAAAGAGTAGTGTTTATTGCTGACACTCGTTGCCAATTATCAGCTTTTGAAGATTATTGGCTTTAACTTTGACCTCTGACGTTTGCCTATTTCAACGATTGCTTGCCTTTGATTAATCTTCTGACACGAAAGTAGTGAGCAGGCCCCTGTCCTTAAAAACAAATACGGCGTCATTTCAGCATGCCTAACCGGACAAGCCGTTTGCAAAACCCTTACTGGCAGCGGATTTCAGCAAAAACTCTTTATGATGCCCAACCGCCCAACCGACATATTGTTCCAGCTCATCCGGTCGCTTGAAAAAGCCGAAAAAAGGCATTTTAAGCTCTATATAAAAAGAAGTTCAGGCAATGAAGACCTTAAGATCGTCCGCCTTTTTGATGCCCTGGATAAGCTAAAGGACTACGATGAAAAGGCCCTGCTGAAAAAACTGGAGGATGTGACCAAACCGCAACTGGCCAACCTGAAAACCCATTTGTATAAACAGGTGCTTGCCAGCCTTCGCCTGCTGAAAAGTACTGATAGCATGGACCTGCAACTGAATGAACAGTTTGACTATGCCCATATCCTCTATAAAAAAGGATTGTTCATGCAAAGCCTGCGGATCATAGACCGGGCAAAGGAACTGGCAAGATCTAATCAAAAATTCAATTTCTTACCACACCTGATCGCACTGGAAAAACGAATTGAAGGCATACATATTACCCGCAACATACAATACCGGGCGGAAGCACTTTCTGCCGAAGCCAATGAAGTAAATGAACTTATTGATAAAGTAACAAGGCTTTCGAGCCTGGTATTGAAATTATTCAGCTGGTTTGTACAACATGGCCATGCCCGTGATGAGTATGATGAAAAAGACGTTCGAAAATTCATGACACAAAACCTGCCCAGCGGCGCCTGGAAAGAAACAGGTTTTTATGAACGGATGTATTTATACCAAAGCTATACCTGGTATGCTTTTATCCGGCAGGATTTTTTACAGTATTACCGCTATGCCCAAAAACTGGTGGACCTTTTTGAAGAGTACCCGCTTATGAAGCGGGTGGAAACAAGCCATTATATCAAATCCATTCATTACCTCCAGAATGCACATTTTGACTTGCGCAATCACCGGGAATTTGAAAAGACCCTCAAGTATTTTGAGAAAGCAGCACAAACAGCACGGGTAAAAGACCATGATAATTTTCGAATGCAGGCATTCATATATATCAGCCAGGCCCGAATCAACCAGCATTTTATGCGGGGCACCTTTAAGGAAGGATTAGCGATCATACCTGGCATTGAAGAAGAATTAAAAGAGTATAGCTTATTTCTCGATAGCCACCGGGTACTGGTGCTCAACTATAAGTTTGCCATGCTGTATTTCGGCAGTGGCGATTACAACCGTTGCATTGATTACCTGCAGCAGATCATCAACGATAAAACCAACCTGCGCTACGATCTGCAATGTTATGCACGGGTGGTGCACCTGATGGCACACTATGAACTGGGTAATGATATGCTGATGGAATCACTCAGCAAATCTGTCTATCGCTTTATGGCCCGGATGAAGAACCTGACCAAGGTGGAAGAAGCCATGTTTAAATTCCTGCGCCACTCTATCCCAATATCACCCCGGCAATTACGACCGGAATTTGAAAAACTGCTGGATACGATCAAACACCTGGAAAACGACCGCTTTCAAACCCGCTCGTTTGCCTATATAGATATCATCTCCTGGGTGGAAGGGAAAGTGTATAATAAACCGATGAGTTCGGTGATACACGAGAAGTATTTGAAGAGTAAACGAAAGCGCTAATATTAAATTCTGAATAGCGCAAATATTAAGGATTCTTATTTCTTTCTCTTACCTGACTTTAGTTTTCCAGCTATACCCTTATCTTTCAAAATTGTTTTTGCATTCAGGGAGGTTATTACTTTTTTACCTGTTCTGGCTTCCAGTTCTTTTCTTGCCACACTTGCCACATTGCCGCCCTGCTCGGCTACTTTTTTACTGTCTTCAAAAGTAGATGGTTGTACTGCCGCCGAAATATCCTTTGTTGATGCTTCGGCAAGCATATTTAAAATTAATTCTGTATTGGTCATATTATCCCGAAGGCTTTCTTTTTTCAAGCCTTTAAGTACTTTATATTCTTTGGTGGTTTTATCTGACCAGGCCTTGGTTATTATATCCGTAAGTGTCGCAAAATGTGGTCCTTCTTTCAATCCTCTTTTTTTCCACTCATCTGTCAGCTCTTTTCTGATTTCGATACTTTTCAAACGTTGGTTGATCCAATTTTCTGAATAACCCAACTGTAAATATTGTTCTAATGCCCTGTCAATTGTGAGTTCGGGGTCTTGTATCTCATCCACCCTTTCTTTGGCAATTTTCGCTAACCAAAGCTTAAACGGCTCTGCTTTAGGGGAAGGAATTGATTGGATAAGCCGGAAAAGCTGCTCTGTATCAGCAACATCGGTAATCCGAAGTTTACCATCTTCAGCGGCCATTTTCAACTGTCCGATATTTTCGGACAGTTCACTTCCCTCTTTTTTCAATTTGCTTTTTAAATCACTCCAATATTTTCTGGGTCTTTCGTTATTAGTTAAAACCTCAATCACATCAATAATAGAAAAATACCATTTTTCCTGATCTTCATCCCAGAGGGTTCTAACTTTTTTATTCTCAAATACTTTAATTGCATCTTGCTTTTCCATAGTGTTGTTTATTAGTAGTACTGTTAATACGGATTGCCTGCTTAGCAAAATAAACAAATTAAAGCATTTGATTTTTCTTTAAATTTCAATATGAAAAAAATTGTCACCCTTCTGCTCCTTGCCTCCCTGAACGCCTCAGCACAGATCAACCCTTCCAATATTACCATTGCCCGTGACAGCTTTGGCATTCCACACATCTTTGCACCTACTGATCCCGAAGTGGCATATGGTATTGCATGGGCACATGCAGAAGATGATTTTGAAACACTGCAACTAGTGGTGCTTAGCGGCAAGGCCAAACTGGGAACCGGGCTTGGTAAAAAAGGAGCAGAAGGAGATTATGTGATCAAATTGCTGCGCATCCGGAAAACAGTGGAAGAGCAGTGGCATACACTAAGTCCCGATTTTATAGAACTGATAAAAGGCTATGTGGCCGGATTAAATGCATATGCAGCCGCTTACCCTGGTGATGTAAAATACAAACAGGCTTTTCCATTTGATGAAAAGGACTATATGACAGCCGTGGTTTTTTCAACCGCCCTTTTTTGCGGAGTGGACCAGGTGCTGCCGCAAATATTAGGTGGTAAAGTGGCTACTATTCCCGGCTTTAATCCCCACGGTTCCAATGCATTTGCGATGAACTCGATAAAAACAACTATGGGAGAATCCTTCCTGGCGGTGAATGCGCATCAGCCGAATACAGGCCCGGTAGCTTTTTACGAAGCTCATTTGCAAAGCGAACAGGGCTGGAATATGCTCGGCGGTTTGTTTCCCGGAGGCTGTCTCATCTTTCATGGCACCAATGAAAACCTGGGCTGGGCCCATACAGTAAACTACCAGGACAAGGTCGATGTGTATCAACTTGAAATGAACCCTGCGAATAAGAATCAATACAAATTTGACGGGCAATGGGTGGACCTGGAAGAAGAGAAAGCAAAACTGAAAGTAAAAGGCATTCCGATCACTATTGGTAAAAAAATATGGTGGAGCAAATACGGAGCTACTGTAAAAACCGACAAAGGTGTTTTTTCATTGCGGGTACCGGCCACGATGGACATCAAAGCCCTGGAACAATGGTACCGGATGAATAAGGCCGGGAACTTTACAGAGTTTTACAAAGCACTTAGCATGACAAGCCTTCCAATGTTCAACATTACGTATGCTGACCGGTACGATACGATCTTTTATATCAGCAATGGGAAAATGCCAAGAAGAAATGCCGATCCTCAGTATAACTGGAAAAGCACCCTGCCGGGAAATACTTCCGCCACCTTGTGGACCGAATTCAAACCAGTGGGGGAATTACCACAATACATCAACCCTCCCTCAGGATATTTGTTCAATACGAACCACTCCCCTTTTTTAGCCACCGATGTAAAGTACAACCTTGACAAAACAAAGTTTGACAAGAATGACGGGTATGAAACGTATCATAACAACCGCAGCCAGCGGGTCACCGAATTGATCAATGGAGATAAAGTGGATTACAATACATTTAAGCGGATCAAATTTGACCAGCAACTGCCCAAAGAACTGAAATATACTTATGGTATTGACAGTATGCTCAATTTGAATGCTGCCGATCATCCGTTACTCAAAGAAGTGATCACCGTGTTTCAAAACTGGGATAAAAGATCAGTTGCTTCCAGTAAAGGCGCAGCCGTTTTTTTGCTTACCTACTACTATCTCGCCGACAAGCTCAAAGGCGTTCCTGCGAGACAAGTTACCCGTGCAGAAGCAATAGAAACTTACCAATATGTATATGACTATATGATGAAGCATTTTGGAAAAACAGATCTGATGCTGGGCGATATACAAAAACTAGTACGGGGCGATGATGCCCGGCCAGCCTGGGGTTTTCCGGATGTGCTGACACCTTCTTTTTCTGAGCCCTATATAAATGGTATGCGAAAAGTAACGGGTGGTGATGCCTATATCTGTTTTGTACGATACCCCAAAAATGGCGGCTTACCAGTAATTGAAACGGTGAATACTTTTGGGGCTTCTATGAATCCTAAGTCACCACACTTTAAAGACCAGATGACATTGTTTCAAAACCAGCAGACCAAACCGATGACACTGGATAAAAAAGAAGTGCTGAGGACAGCGAAGAGAGTGTATCATCCTGCAGAGCTGATCATCCGGTAAGCCTTTGGCAGGAATACTGCTATGTAGTACTACCTTAGAGTAACATTGTGACCAATATGCTTTCATCATCAACCATTAAGTTGTTGCGGATACCGTTTTCGATCTTTTTATCTCCGTTATATTTTTTTGCATTATCACAAGTGCCGCAGATCAATTGGTGGAAGGCAGCGCTGATTTTTGTTATCCTTCATTTTTTAATTTATCCTGCCAGTAATGGATACAATAGTTATATGGACCGGGATACGGAAAGCATCGGCGGCATTGAAAAACCACCCCCACCATCCCGTCAACTTTATTTATTTTCAATTGTATTGGATGGCACAGCCATATTGCTGAGTGTGCTGATACATCCGCTCTTTCCGGTGTTTATGTTGTTATACATCGGCGCTTCAAAAGCGTATAGCTACCGGCGCATCCGGTTAAAAAAATTCCCTGTTATCGGTTACCTTACCGTAATTATTTTCCAGGGTGCACTTACATTCGGCCTGGTGTATTATGGAAGTAATTTGGACACCCGTTTTTTCATACCCTGGCAGGGTATGGTGATCTGTGCCTTACTCATCGGTGGCTTTTACCCGCTTACTCAGATCTACCAGCACCAACAGGACCTGGCCGACGGAGTAAAGACCATCAGTTATAAACTGGGCTATACCGGCACCTTTGTTTTTTGTTCAATTATTTATGCATTGGCCTGGGTATTCATGGCACAATTTTTTATCAGGAAGGGTGAAACGGATAAATTACTGATCGTTAGCATCTTTTTCCTGCCAATCATCGTTTATTTCATACAGTGGTTTTGGAAGGTGAGAAAAGATGTGCTGGAGGCCAATTTTAAGAACACCATGAAAATGAACTGGCTGGCAGCTATCTGTACCAATATCGCATTCATTATTTTATTAACCTGGAGGTTTTTTGAGTAAAATACTATCAATTGGAACTGCCGTTCCGGCTTACAAGCATAAACAGGAAGATATCCTGGATTTTATGCAGCGGGTCTATGCTCTAAATGAATCAGATAAAAGGAAATTAAGATTCTTATATAAACAAGGCGGGATTGATACCCGCTATTCTGTGATTCCGGATTATAGCCTCTTTGCAGCCGAATGGCAATTTTACAGCCCCTCTGAAAACCTGGAACCTTTTCCCAACCTGGAACAACGGATGAAATGGTTTCAGAAAGAAGCAGCGCCACTATCTCTGCAAGCCATACAAAAATGTGTGGAAAAATTTCCCGATAATGAGATTACGCACCTGATCACCGTAAGCTGCACCGGTATGAGTGCACCGGGGCTGGACTTGGAATTACTGGAATTATTACAACTGCCAGCTACTACTTTTCGCACCTCGGTAAATTTTATGGGCTGCTATGCTGCTATTCATGCATTGAAAATAGCAGATGCTTTTTGCAAAGCAGATAAAAAGGCCAACGTACTGATTGTTTGCACAGAATTATGCACCCTTCATTTTCAAAAAGAAAATACTATTGACAATATCACCAGCAGCATGTTATTTTCAGATGGAGCTGCAGCAGTATTGGTAAGTGGGAATAACGAACAACAGGGATTACAAATTGATAGTTTTTATTCCACTGTTGCTTTAAAAGGAAAACCAGACATGGCCTGGGAACTTTCTTCCACCGGTTTTTTGATGACACTCAGCAGCTATGTAGCAGAAATGATAGAAGAAAATTTTGAAGAGCTGGTACAAAATGCATTAACAGCAGCGAATCTTAGTAAGGAAAACATCAGCCACTGGTGCATACATCCCGGAGGGAAAAAGATACTGGAATCAGTACACAGCAGCCTGGGCTTTACCAACGGACAATTGCAGCCCTGTTATGATGTGCTGAAAGAATATGGAAATATGTCCTCACCCACCGTATTATTTGTGCTGGAGAAGATCATGAAGGACTTAAACAACCAGCAGCCAAACAAGATCTTTGGGGCCGCTTTTGGCCCGGGATTAACAATGGAAACGCTTATTTTGTCTTCATGATAAACCTCCTGCATCGCAGTTACCAAAAAGAATTGATGGATGGAGATGATATTTCGTTTGATGCGATGGCACAAACCTTAAAGGAATTGAATATCATCAATACAAGGCTTGGAGGACATGCCATCACCATAAAAGGCCTGAAACAATTACTTGCCGGCAATGAACCTGTTACTGTTTGTGAGATCGGTTGCGGTGGTGGCGATAATCTTTTTGCTATTCATAAATATTGCACCAGGCATCAAATCCCCGTTAGCTTTATCGGAATAGATATGAATGCGGAGTGTATCGCATTTGCCAAACAGCAATACCCGCAGCTTCCCTGCCAGTGGATATGCAGTGATTATGCGGTTGTTCAATTTGGGGAAAGCCAACCCGATATTATTTTCTCTTCCTTGTTTTGCCATCATTTTACCAATGAACAACTGGTGCCCATGCTGCAATGGCTGCAACAAAACAGCCGAAGGGGGTTTTTTATCAACGACCTGCACCGGCATTGGCTGGCTTACTATCTTATAAAATACATCACGAAATTTTTCAGTAAATCTTACCTTGTTAAAAATGATGCCTGCCTTTCCGTGGCAAGAAGTTTTAAAAAGAAAGACTGGCAGCAACTATTGGCACAGGCGGGCATTGAAAAGCATAGCATAACCTGGAAATGGGCTTTCCGCTGGTTAATTGCCTCCGGCACTAAATAAGTTTTTGTTGAACAAGGATAAACAATATGATGTAGCC
>JBEBIF010000375.1:0-3599 GCA_040080515.1 Chitinophagaceae bacterium
GCGGGCGCCCTTCCGGTTGCAGATACTTTACTAAAAGGAACTACCGTTGCAGCGTCCAGCCAATTTACCATTCTATATACATCAGATATACATGCCCAGTTGAACACCCATGATGAATTTTTCTGGGAAAATGGGAAAGCAGTTTATCGTAAACGAGGGGGGCTTGCTGTACTGAAAACAATGATCAATTATTACCGCAGGCAAAACCCGGAGAATACCATATTGATTGATGGTGGCGACTATTTTCATGGCAGCGCTGTGGCTTCATTAACAGAAGGCGAAGCATTGATACCCCTGCTCAATAATTTTAATTACGACCTTTTACTTCCGGGGAATTGGGAGGTGGTGTATAAGAAAAAGAAAATGCTCTATGATATGGGTCATGCCAATGCGGCAAAGATCTGCGCCAATATGTGGCATAAGACAACCGATGCAGATAATGGCGAACTCATCTACCCACCTTATTGGGTAAAATATATTGCCGGTACTAAAGTTGGATTTGTCGGATATACCGATCACCTGATCCCCAAGCGTCAATCACCTGCCTATAGTGAAGGCATCCGTTTTGAACATGCTGACTTTAATATAGCAAAGTATATCAAACTGCTGAAAGAGGTAGAAGGATGCGGTATAATTTTTATTGTAACACATATGGGCCTGGCGCAGCAAGTTGGGTTAGCTAACAATGCTGCGGTGCAGGGCGCTGATTTTATTTTAGGCGCTGATACACATGAAAGAGTAAGGGTGCCTATTGAAGGAAAATATTGCAAAGTGGTAGAATGCGGCGCTTTTGGTTCTTTTCTTGGCAAACTTGATATAGAAGTGGAGAATGGAAAGATCAAAACTTACAAGTATCAATTACTTGATGTGGACCCGGTTAAATATCCGGCAGATAAGAAATTACTATTACTGGTTGATAAAGCATCTGTTCCCTTCAAAGAGCAGTTATCAAAAGTAATAGGTACCACCACTACCCCTTTGGTCAGGTATTTTGTACTGGAAACTCCGATGGACAACCTGATCACCGATGCTCTTCACTGGAAATTCAACCCTGATATTGGATTGAGCAATGGGTTCCGCTTCTGCCAGCCATTAGCTGTTGATCCCGCAAAAGGTATAGCGAACATCACCAAAGAGTTCTTATGGAACATGCTGCCGGTAGATAGTGAAGCAAAGATGGGAATGGTTACGGGCAAACAATTACTGGACTGGCTGGAAAAAGAATTGCAAAATGCTTTTGCGAAAGATCCCTCCAAACGTTTTGGCGGATGGTTCGTACGCTTTGCAGGGCTCCAGGTAAATTTCACGATCGGAAATGAGTTTGGCAAAAGAGTGAATTGGGTAAAAATAAAAAATGAGCCTTTAGACCCGGATAAAGAATACAGCATCGTAGCTTGCGAAAGAGAGGGCGACCCTGACGATACGCTGTGCCGGATTGAAAAAGTAAAATCACCAAAAAGAACAGGGGTATTAATGCATGCCGTCATTGAAGAATACCTGGCTGCAAAATCGCCTGTAGCACCAAAACTGGAAATGAGAGCAACTGCCACTGATCAACCAAATACATTGCTGACTCAATTACAGGGGACAACCTATGAATTCAGATAAGCAAAAAAATATATGGTCTGTTATCAGATCCAACTGGCAACTCGCAGCGATACTGGTTGGTGTAACAATCGTTGTCCTGTCTGAGATATTAAAAAGCATACAACCTGCTGGAAAAAAAGAAATCACTTCAGAATTAAAAGATAGTACCTGGATACCTCCAAGTTTATTTACAGATAGTGAGCTGGAGGGTGAAGAAAGGAAAATGATCGTTTATGGGGAAGACCTTATTGCCAATACCGCCATGTATTTTGGTCCGCATGGGTCGGTGGCGCAACTAACCAATGGCATGAATTGCCAGAATTGCCACCTGAATGCCGGTAAAAAAAACTGGGGTAATAATTACAGCGCTGTGTTTTCCACTTACCCAAAATTCAGGGAACGCAGTGGTGCCATAGAAAACATTTACAAAAGAGTGAGTGATTGTTTTGAAAGAAGCCTGAACGGAACAGCTCCGGACAGCAGTAGTAAAGAGTACCAGGCAATTTATGCGTATATAAAATGGCTTGGTAAGGGAGTGAAGAAAAACGAAAAGCCTGTTGGTAGCGGCATTGAAAAATTACCTTTCCTTGATCGTGCTGCCGATCCTGTAAAAGGCAAAGGGGTTTATATTGCCCAATGCCAGAGTTGTCATGGCATCAATGGAGTTGGTCAGTTAAGCCAAAATGAGGCTTACTATGTCTATCCACCTTTATGGGGTGACCATAGTTATAACAACGGGGCTGGTTTGTACCGCATCAGCAACCTGGCAGGCTATGTAAAAAATAATATGCCGTTGAACCAGGCCACACATGCTGATCCTAAGCTGACAACTGAAGAAGCCTGGGATGTGGCGGCTTATATCAACAGTCAGCCAAGACCACAAAAAGACCTGGGTAAAGACTGGCCGGATATTTCTAAAAAGCCTTTCGATCATCCTTACGGGCCCTACGCAGACGGATTTAGTGAAACAGAACATAAGTATGGTCCGTTTAAACCTATAATCGGGAAAAAATAAATAAGTTAGCAACTGGTGACAATTATCACTATACAACGTTCTTATTCAATTCACATTTACAATTCGAAATAAAACAATACTCATGTTTGATTTTTTGAAAGAACCCTGGCCCTGGTATGTTGCTGGTCCGTTGATCGGGCTGATGGTACCCGCATTACTGCTGATAGGCAACAAATCATTTGGTATTTCATCTTCGCTCCGGCATATATGTGCAGCCTGCTTACCGGCAAAGATCCCTTTCTTCAACTATGACTGGAAAAAAGAGATCTGGAATTTATTCTTCGTGGCCGGTATATTAACCGGTGGATTTATCGCTATAAGCCTTTTGAGTAATGGTGAACCAATACAGATCAATCCAAAGCTTCAGGCAGAGCTTGCTACTTACGGTATTACTAATTATAACAGTTTTGTACCCGCCGATCTGTTTACCTGGTCATCATTGCTCAGTATTAAAGGTCTCTTTATGATAGTTATCGGAGGATTCCTGGTAGGTTTCGGCACCCGGTATGCCGGCGGCTGCACCAGTGGTCATGCCATTATGGGTCTTTCAAACCTTCAATGGCCCTCCTTGATTGCCACCATCAGTTTTATGACCGGTGGGTTTATTGTTGCTAACCTTGTTCTTCCCTACATTTTAAAATTATAATTCTGTGATAAAAACAAATGATCCTATAGAGGAAAAAAAGCACCATGAATTTTTAACAGAGAACACAGATTTCGAAGTTCGTTCGCTGGATGCTGTTTGTTTTAATGAATCAGAGTTAAAACATCCCTGGTGGTATAATCTTAAATATGCCGTTGCCGGAATACTATTCGGAATTATCCTGGTAAAGGCAGAAGTGATCTCCTGGTTCAGGATACAGGAGATGTTCCGTTTTCAAAGCTTTCACATGTATGGTGTTATTGGCTCAGCTGTAGTGGTAGGCATCATATCTGTATGGCTTATCAAAAAATTTAAGGTAAAAACCATTTACAAGGAGCCCATTGAATTTGTTTC
>JBEBIF010000376.1:0-3599 GCA_040080515.1 Chitinophagaceae bacterium
GGCCAGCGCAGCAAAGGCGGATACGCTGCGTATGGTTTCGCCAAAGTCGGTACTGTCCAACAGTTCCCGCAGGTCCAGGTCACGGCCTTCGCATCCATTATTCACCAGGAAGCGCCACCAGTCCATCTTATCCAGTTTCACTTTATCAGCCAATGTCATTTTCTCATAATTATCAATGATGGACTGAAATTTCTTTTTCCAGCCTTCGCTGTAATCCCACTGGCCTGCTTTATAATAGTTGCCCTTGTAGATCAGGTGCGAATCAAACTGGTTGTTCTGCAATACCAGCCCGAATTCATTAGAGAGGTTTTGCAGCCGCTCATGCGAGTTGCCCACCCATTCGGCCCCGAGTTCAATAATTAAATTTTCTTTCTCATCCATGGTATGAGAGAATACCCGGCCACCGATCCGATTCCGGGCTTCCAGTATTACAAAATCAATTTTCTTTTTATGGAGGTAATACGCTGCTGCTAAACCGGCAAAGCCGGCGCCGATTATAATTACCCTGGGCCTCTTTCCAATAAAAATGTTGTTGAAGCCGGAAGATGCCAATAGCAATGCGGTAGTGGCAAAAGAAGTTTCTTTAATGAATTGTCTGCGGGAACTCATCAGGAAGGTTTTGGTTATCCTGTAAGTTCTGCATTTTGATCGTATTTGCCAATACCTTAAAGTGGTAATAATGAGGTTGTCTCAAAAGTCAGGGATTTCAACACAGAGTAACTGAGGATATGAGTTGCACAGAGAAAGTTTCTAATCCTATTCTGCCTTTTTTACACTTCCTGCTCCACTTATTTGCTGGCTCACCGTTGCATTACCCTTGTACTTCACATCTGCAGCGCCTGATACATGCACATCCAGTTTTACACTGGCGAATACTTCTGCATCACCTGCACCGGAAAGACCTACTTCTGTGGTTTCCGACATCAGTTCAAAACAATTGATATTACTGCTTCCTGATCCATCTACCCGGAACTCTTTTGTTTCTCCTTTCAGGGTAACAGTTCCGGCACCGGAAAGATCAGCGCCAACTTTAGGAGCTTTCAGTTCCATGTTGGCACTGCTGGCGCCACTCAGGTTTATAGAAACAGGTTCTGAACTGGTGATCACATTCTCAGAAACAATATCACAGGCACCAGAGGCTTCAAACCTTTTGAGAGAAGGCCCGCCAACATACACTTTAATGGACCTGGTGCTTTTTAAGTTTGTTCCTTCCCGTTGATGGATCTTCAGGATACCATTGCTGTTTTCTACCACGATATACTCCAGCAGGTTGGCATCAGTCTCTATCAGTACTGAATATGCCGAATCCTGTTTCACATATACATCTAAAGCGCCGCTTACATCAACACCATTGTACGTACCGGCAGACCGGGTCTCTGTTTTTATGATCCCATTACCCCTGATCCTTTTTCCGCCCATAAAACTGCAGGAATTAAGAGTCAGTAACCCGATCATGGCGAATAAGAACAGCTTTTTCATATAGTTGATTTTGTATGTCAAAATTAAGGACTGTGGGCCCGGTTTTACTATTTGCTTTGACGTTGGAAGAATGAACGGGGTTACACCCGTTTCCCTGTATAAAAACCTTTAACCCAAATCCTCGTCCCGTTTTTTTATCTTCGCACCACTCCTGACCGCCGGGTAGTACCGGGAGGGCGGGCTAACAGCCTTTCTACAATCCCATTTTTACATGACCGAAAAGATTCTGATCCTCGATTTTGGTTCCCAGTACACCCAATTGATCGCCCGTGCCGTAAGGGAGGCTAATGTGTATTGTGAAATCATTCCTTTCCACAAACAAGTTGAGTTTGAACCCGGATTGAAAGGCATTATCCTTTCCGGTTCTCCCTGCTCTGTTAATGAAGACAATGCCCCTGATGTGGATGTACAAAGTTTTATCAGAAAAGTGCCGGTGCTGGGTATTTGTTATGGAGCTCAATTGACGGCCAAACGTTTCGGCGGTGTTGTGGCTAAAAGTAATAAAAGAGAATATGGCCGGGCTATGTTACAAAGGAAGAAAGAAGATGTGCTGCTGAATGAAGTAGCTGCGCAAAGCCAGGTATGGATGAGCCATAGCGATACCATTAAAGAATTACCGGAAGGATTTGAACTATTGGCCGATACAGAAAGCATCCCTGTTGCAGCTTTTAAAAAGTCAGAAATCAGAGTTCTGAAGTCTGAAAATACAAACGACCGCTCCGACCTCAGACTTCAGAACTCCGATTTCCCGCTCTATGGCGTGCAATTCCATCCGGAAGTATATCATTCCAAAGAAGGAAAAAAAGTGCTCCGGAATTTCCTGGTCAATATATGTGGTTGTTCACAGAACTGGACCCCGGCGCATTTTATTACCGATACCGTTGCTGCATTAAAAAAACAGATCGGGGAAAGAAAGGTTATCATGGCACTCAGCGGTGGGGTAGATTCCACAGTAGCTGCCACATTGATACACCGGGCCATTGGCGACCGGTTGTTTGGAATTTTTGTGGACAATGGAGTGCTGCGCAAAGATGAATTTGAAAGCGTACTGAAAACATATGCTGTACTTGGTCTGAATGTCAAAGGCATTGATGCTAAAGAAAAGTTTTATACCAAGCTTGCCGGTAAAACAGATCCGGAAGAAAAGCGGAAAGTGATCGGCAGCCTTTTTATTGATGTGTTCCAGGAAGAATCCAAAAAGATCGAAGGGGTTGGGCTGCTGGGACAGGGTACCATTTATCCCGATGTGATTGAAAGTGTATCCGTGCACGGGCCTTCTGTTACTATTAAATCGCATCACAACGTAGGAGGCCTTCCCGATCACCTGCACCTGGAACTGGTGGAACCACTTCGCTCCCTGTTTAAGGATGAAGTGAGAAAAGTAGGCCGGGAGCTTGGCATTCCTGCAGAAATGATTGACCGCCATCCTTTTCCCGGGCCGGGACTTGCCATCCGCATATTGGGAGAAATAACTGAAGAAAAGGTACAGTTGTTGCAGCAGGCAGATCACTTGTATATTAAAGCCCTCAAGGATAACAATTTATATGCAACTGTTTGGCAGGCAGGCGCTATCTTACTGCCTGTAAAAAGTGTGGGGGTGATGGGTGATGAAAGAACGTATGAATTTACCGTGGCCCTGAGAGCTGTAACAAGTGTGGATGGAATGACGGCAGACTGGGCGCATTTACCGTATGAATTTTTAGCTGACATTTCGAATGAGATAATTAATAATGTAAGAGGCATCAACCGGGTGGTATATGATATCAGCAGCAAACCACCGGCAACGATTGAATGGGAATAGCCGAACTACGATTTAAAAGTTTAATATAGATTATGAGGAAAACTCAGTTTCTCATTGTAACCGCACTTTTCTTCTGTTTGCTTACTGCAAGCAAAGCCATTGCACAACCAGATATTCCTAAGCACAAGATCGCCATCTTCACACCATTGTATCTTGATTCTGCATTCAATGAAATGGATGAATACCGTTATTCAAAAAACACCTTTCCCAAATTCATTAATCCCGGCCTGGAATTTTATGAGGGTGCACAACTGGCACTTGATTCCCTCAAAAAAGAATATGTTCCCCTGGAAGTATTTATTTATGATACGAAATCTGC
>JBEBIF010000377.1:0-3595 GCA_040080515.1 Chitinophagaceae bacterium
CGATACCGGATAAATACAGCTTTACGATCTCGCAAACGGATGGCGGACAGAAAGTGGTGGGTGGTGTATCGTATGAGCTGGTGATATTTCCGAAAAGGTGATAAATGAAATGAGGGTGTTTTGGAAGTTTTTTTTAACACAGAGGTACAGAGGATTGGAGTTACACAGAGAAAGTCAATACTCAGTGTTGCTCTGTTTCTCTGTATCTCTGTGTTGAATTTTGTCTTTTGAGAGAACCTACTGATATATCGCCTCTCTGAGGCTAAATACAAATACGGCTACCGACATATCGCCTCTACGAGGCTACCGACATTGCGCCCCGATGGGGCTTAAATACATCGTTACAATTCATTCTTCTGCTACCGACATATAGCCTCTACGAGGCTAAATACAAATACTGCTACCGACATATCGCCTCTACGAGGCTACCGACATTGCGCCCCGATGGGGCTTAAATACATCGTTACAATTCATTCTTCTGCTACCGACATATAGCCTCTACGAGGCTAAATACAAATACAGATGTTACCGACATGCTGCCTCTATGAGGCAAAAATTTATTTCTGCCAGCGTTGAGAACGTGACAGGTGTGGTTCAGACAACGAGTAATAAAAAATTGTAACTTACTTCCCCAAACTATTAAACTATTAAACTATTAAACTATTAAACTATTAAACTATTAAACTATTAAACTATTAAACTATTAAACTATTAAACCAATGGACCAGCGCATCATCAACCTTTACGACGAATACACACATGCCCCATTGACACGGAATGAATTCATCCGTCGCTTAGTAGTGCTTACCGGGAGTGTAACAGCAGCCATGACCCTCTTGCCATTAATAGAAGTGAATGCATCAGGAGCGAATATCACCAGCCAGGAAGATCTTTTTACAGAAAGGGTCAGTTTTAGTGGTGTGCCGGGAGAGATGCAAGCCTACGTAGCAAGGCCATTGAAGGAAAAGGACTACCCCGCTGTCATCGTCATTCATGAAAACCGCGGACTGAATGCACATATTGAAGATGTGGCCCGCCGTGCTGCCAAAGAAGGGTTTTTGGCAATAGCTCCCAATGCATTATCTGCCATCGGCGCAGCACCTGCTAATGAAGATGAAGCAAGAACAAAATTCCAGGAACTGAAAGCGGAGAACAACCTGCAGAATTTCATCAATGCATTTCATTATTTAAGTACCCGGAAAGATTATAATGGCAATGCCGGTTGTGTTGGCTTTTGCTGGGGTGGCGCTATGTCCAACAGTCTTGCTGTTAACCTGCCGGGATTGAAAGCGGCCGTAGCTTTTTATGGCCGGCAGCCTGCTGCAGAAGACGTAAGCAAGATCAAAGCAGCGATACAATTACATTACGGAAGTTTGGACGAACGGGTCAATGCCGGTATTCCGGCGTATGAAGAAGCGCTGAAGAAAAATAATATCACCTACGAATTGTATATGTATGAAGGCGCCAATCATGCCTTTCATAATGACACCGCCCCTACCCGCTACAATGAAGCAGCAGCAAAGCTGGCCTGGGAGAGGACGATGGAGTTTTTTAAGAAAAAAGTCAAATGATTTGATGATTAATAATTAATAATTCTTGAAATCCGGAATTGTATTCCTGGGTTTTTATTTACTCTAACAATAAAAACATATTGATCCTCCGGAGCTGCTGCTACTGACATGTCGCCTCTACGAGGCTATATACAAATACAACAATCTCTCTTGCTGCTACTGACATGTCGCCTCTACGAGGCTATATACAAATACAACAATTTCTCTTGCTGCTACTGACATGTCGCCTCTACGAGGCTAAATACAAATACAACAACCTCTCTTGCTGACATGCCGCCTCTACGAGGCTATATACAAATACAACAATTTCTCTTGCTGCTACTGACATGTCGCCTCTACGAGGCTATATACAAATACAACAATTTCTCTTGCTGCTACTGACATGCCGCCTCTACGAGGCTATATACAAATACAACAATCTCTCTTGCTGCTACTGACATGTCGCCTCTACGAGGCTAAATACAAATACAGCAATTTCTCTTTCTATTGACATCCTGCCTCTATGAGGCTATATAAAACACAGTAGCGATCTCGCCGGGAAACAATTATTAATTCTTAACTACCCTCACTTTGTTACCAGCACCTTCACCGTTTTCAGTACACCATCCACCATCACCTGCACGGCAATGATATCGCCGGTGTTTCCGGCAAAGCCTGCTACATCCATCGTGAAGCGATGCGTGCCTGCAGGTAAAACAGTTTCAGCCTGCAGCACTTTTGTCAAACGTGTTTGTGCTGATATTGCTTTTACACTGATGCTTGCGCTTTTATCTGTTATTACCTGTACGGTCAGCCTGTCTTTCACAGGATTAGGAGATACTGTTACATTTATTGCACCAGCAAGAGTGGTAACATCGGCTTCTGCTTCCAGCAGTTTCAATATTTTTTCTACATATAAAACGCCGTTGTCATGATCACCATGCACTTTATATCTTCCCTGTGCATCATTCGGGTTGGCGGCCCGTTCTGTTTTTACTTCTGTAAGCAGATAGGCATACTTTTCTTTTGTTAAGGTCCACATCAGTTCGCCAATGAGATGATCTCCGCCCACAAATTTATCAAACACTAACAGCATGGCCTGGCGGGGGTTTTGCAGTGCCAGTTTTGCCAATGCATCATGTTCGGGGTTTTTGCAATACATAGCAGGGTCGCTGTAGATGGCATTGGCATCCCATGTTTTTTTCCAGGCTGCATACAGTTCATTAAAATCAGCGGAGAATGAAGCAGCTGTCTTTTTCATCAGCGTATTTAGTTTTTGAGTGGCTGCAGCCGTTAGTTTAGCATTTTCAAATACAGCAACACCGGCCCTTACGGCATCTGCATCGGTATCAAATGAAGGAACGGGGGATCCGTTGCGTGCATACGTACCGGTTGGAATGTAATAGTTAACTACAGCCCCGTAGCCAAAGCTAAGGTTGGTCAGTGCATTTCTTGGATGAAAGGTCCGGGCTAAGCCGCCGGGTTTGCTTTCCCAATCATATCCATGCGGATGGTTATTACCGGGTTTTTTTACAGAAGCATGGGTAAAATAGCCGTTAAGGGCCCAAACGTCCACTACCGAATTATTCACATTGGCACCGGTGCGGGTATAGTTCCAGGCACCTGGGTAGCGAACGGGATTATTGTTGTAAAAATTATCAAAGCAAACAATATCCATACCGCTGCTGGAGCAATTATAAGTAGAATAGGCGCTTGGTGGCCATGACCAGCTGGCGGTAATGCCACCACTCCACGAAATACAATTGTAAATGCCTGATGAGTTGGCAGCCTTTATGGCATCATCTGCAGTGAGTAATGGAAACTCAGAGTAATTGGTACCATACACATTGCTGTTCGGATTACCTAAATACACATCGCTGGTGCCGGTGCTGGAAGAGGAAGACGGCTTCACGCTGTGGGAATCGAACTCCATCATCCGCTACGTCGCAGCCAAGCATCAGAACCGCACGCTCGAGCCCGCCGATCTCAAGACCCGCGCGCTGGCGCACAAGTGGATGGACTGGCAGCTTTCGGTGATGGGCCCG
>JBEBIF010000044.1:0-15051 GCA_040080515.1 Chitinophagaceae bacterium
TATAAGAGACAGGTGTATTGTGGCGGTAGAGCAGGCATTTGAGAATGCAGGTTTGAAGCCATTGGATGTAAGGCTTGGAGAAGTAAACTTACCTAAAGCACCAAACAAATCTCAGCTTGACAAAATTGGGTTCAAAATGTTGGAACTTGGCTTTGAAATCCTGGATGATCAAAAACAAAGAATAATAGAGAAAGTCAAAAATCTCTTGATACAAAAAATACAAACCGGGGAACTTGAAGAACATTTCAGGATCTCGGATTATCTGAGTAAAAAGCTAAATAAAGATTATTCAGCCATTAGCCGTTTGTTCTCTGAAGTAGAAGGGATGACTGTCGAGCAATATTTTATTCTACAGAAAATCGAAAAGGTAAAAGAATTGCTGGTGTATGGAGAGTTGAATCTTAATGAAATCTCATATAATCTTGGTTACAGCAGTGCGGCTCATCTTTCCGCGCAGTTTAAGAAGATTACAGGTCTTACTCCCGGGCACCTTAAAAAATTAGGAGCCTTGCACCGCCACCCGCTGGACAAAGTAAAGCGCAAATAGATGTAACTATTTCCCCGGATTATATAACAGGTTGGCCAGGCGCTTGATAGAACTTTGTGTCATTAATACAACAACTATGACACATACATATAAAATTACCGGAATGACCTGCGGAGGCTGTGAAGCCAAGGTTAAAGGAAACCTGCTGATGGTGCCAAATATTACGAGTGCTGAAGTGTCAAAAGATAATCAATCAGCCACTATTACGATGGATAGACATGTTGGGCTTTCGACACTTCAGCAATCCTTAGGTGAGAAATATAAAATTTCTGCACATGAGCACCACGAAGTAACCGAGCAGGCTAAAAGTTGGCTGAGTACTTATAAGCCCATTTTATTGATTTTTGGCTACATCACAGCTATTGCATTTATAGTCGGGACTAGTCATGGCAATTTTCACTGGATGGCTGCCATGAACACTTTTATGGCTGGGTTTTTCCTGACATTTTCCTTTTTTAAACTACTGGACTTAAAAGGGTTCGCTGAAAGCTATGCGATGTACGATCTGTTAGCAAAACGACTGCCTTCATGGGGATATGTATATGCCTTTATTGAGCTGGGTCTAGGCTTGGCTTACGCCACTGGCTTTCAGCCACTTCTGACCAATATTATCGCTTTCGTAGTCATGTCAGTGAGTATTGCAGGAGTCTTGGGCAGCGTCCTGAACAAACGCAAGATCAGGTGTGCCTGCCTGGGAACTGTGTTTAGCCTTCCTATGACCACAGTAACAATTATTGAGGATGCGCTGATGATCCTGATGAGTGCGGGTATGATATTTGCAATTGCCTAAACATTGATTTCCAATGTTTTTTTGAATAGTTACCTTTGAAATACGAATTATGAGTAATAGCGGTTCCATAAAAATAAAAGCAGCATTTCTGCTGGCAGCCTTCGGGCTAAATACCGTTATTGGTTTTGCCTGTTCGATCGGACTTGACATGGGCTTCAATTCAAAGGATTATCATGATGAAGAGGCGACCGAAGCGGTGGTTCACATTCATGATGATGGCAAAAAGCATGTTCATTACGAAAAGAAAAAAGATCACGACAAATCACATCATCACGACCAGGAAAATACTGACAAATCAAAGGATGGAAAAGACAATTGCTGTACAGACAAAGTGCAACAGGTAGAAAAACTTGACAAGTCGCTTCCCCATTCCCTTACTATCATTCACCCCATCTTTTTAATAGCATTCTTTGATGTCTTTTACAATGTTTCTCTCCCGACAAATGATTTTGTAAAGAACATCAAACAATTTGTCCGAAGTTACCATCCGCCCATACCAGACATTCGCATTGCTATTCAGTCTTTCCAGATATGATTTGATTTAATGTTTGTATTTGTCCCGTAAGACGGGACCTGTAATCCTATTTTTTATATTAAATCAACAAAAAATGAAACTTATTATTCTTGGAATTGCAATAGCATCATCATCTTTTGCTTCCTGCAATAGTAATAACTCATCAAAGCAAGGTGACACTGTTAGTAAGGACACGGCCTCTATTGAACAGAAAAGCCAGGTTGTTCAGAAGGATTCAGCTTCGATGGAAACTGTATTGACAGAGTACCTGAAACTGAAAAATGCTTTGGTGGCTGGTAAATCAAAAGATGCTGCTGACGCTGCTACATCTCTGAAAGCTGCCCTTGATAAAATCGGAGGAGACCTGATGACCGCATCCGAACAAAAGGCTTTTGCTGATCTTGGTGATGATACTAAAGAGCATGCAGAGCATATTGGTTCGGCCGGAGGTGATATTAAGCACCAGCGGGAGCATTTTCAGATGCTCAGCAAGGATGTCTATGATCTCGTGAAGGCTTTCGGTACGACTCAAACATTATTTAAGGATTATTGTCCTATGGTAAAGGCTATCTGGCTGAGTGAAACCAAGCCGATCAAAAATCCATATTACGGCAGCAGCATGCTTACCTGCGGAAACGTACAGGAAACGATCCAGCAATAATTCCTGCAATGAGCAAACGCAAGATTATTGCCGGGACAGTTTTAGTTCTGTTTATCTCCATTCAATTCATCCGGCCACGCCGCAATGATGACGGGAAGTTTGGAGGTGCTGCTTTTGCACAACAATATGCAGTACCCAACAGTGTGAACCGGATTCTGCAGGATGCCTGTTATGATTGCCATAGTAATCAAAACAGCTATCCCTGGTGTACTGACATTCAGCCAGTGGGCTGGATAATGGCACGACATATCAGGCGTGGCAAGGCTGAACTTAATTTCAGTGAGTTCAGTAATTATTCCAATCGCAGACAAGTAAGTAAACTGAAAGGAATAGCTAACCAGATCGAGGATAATGCAATGCCGTTGAAATCTTACAAGTTATTACACAGAGCAGCACGGCTTACTAGTGAAGAAAAGAAATTACTCATAAGCTGGATGAGAAATAAAGCCGATAGTATTTCAAGCATTGATCAATGAAAAAAGTAAAGCAAATATTGATCAGGATATTCAAAGCAATATTCATCAGAAAAAAAGATTGCTGCAAGTAAATGAAATAAACAAAACAATATGAAAAAGATCTTTTTAATAATTTTTGGATTATTCCTTTACTCCGTAGTTCACGGCCAGACTGTAACCTACACCTGTCCGATGCACCCGGAGATACATGCTACAAAGCCGGGAAACTGTCCCAAATGTGGAATGAAACTGGTAAAGGAAAAATCAAAACCAACAAAACAACCTGTAGTACAGAAGCCTGTGCAAAAGGATACCGTGCAGGTGCAAGTGACTTCATATACCTGTCCCATGCACCCGGAAATACATTCACCAAAACCAGGTAATTGCCCCAAATGCGGAATGAAGCTCGTGGAAGAAAAACCAAAACAAATTCCGGGGAAGGATGATGTGCCCAAGGATACGGCAATGAAGAATCCTCCAGTTACGCCAATGGATACGATGATGAAAAAAGATACGATGAGCGAAAATGAAATGGATATGACAATGCCAAAAGGCAATTTAGGAAAGATCAAGACTATTGTCAGTAAAGAGCCACCCCGGACAGTTCGCTATGATCTTTACATCACGGATACTCTTGTAACATTCGGTAATAAAAAAAAGAGAGCTATTGCAGTGAACGGGCAAATACCGATGCCGACACTTACATTCACAGAAGGTGATACTGCGGAAATTTATGTTCACAATAACCTGAAAGAAGAAACTTCCCTTCACTGGCACGGGTTATTTCTTCCTAACCGTATGGACGGCGTGCCATATCTGACACAGATGCCTATTAAACCAGGAGGCACATATTTATATCGTTTCCCTATTATTCAGCATGGCACCCACTGGTATCATAGTCACAGTAAACTACAGGAGCAAATAGGTATGTATGGCGCATTTATTATGAACAAACGGGAAGAATGGGGTATCCCAACTATACCAGTAGTACTGAGTGAATGGACAGATATGAAACCGGAGGAAGTACATAGAAGTCTTAGGTCCGGAACAGATTGGTTCGCTATTAAAAAAGGATCTACTCAGAGTTATTCAGAAGCAATAAGGTCCGGCAATTTCAAAATAAAACTAGCCAATGAATGGAAACGTATGACTGCAATGGATGTAAGCGATGTGTACTATGATAACTTCCTGATTAATGGAAAAAATCAAAATGAACAACCGCAGTTTAAAGCTGGTGACAAAGCAAGGCTGAGAATCGCCAATGCCGGTGCTTCTGATTATTTCTGGCTCAGTTATTCCGGAGGCAAAATAACCGTTGTAGCAAGTGATGGCAATGATGTTGAACCGGTGGAAGTTGACAGGCTGATCATTGCAGTTTCTGAAACTTACGACGTCGTCGTGACAATTCCTGAGAATATGAGCTATGAATTCTTAGTAACACCTGAAGACAGGACGAAGTCGGCATCCCTCTGGCTAGGTAGCGGAATGAAAATGCCTGCACAAAGATTGCCTAAGCTAAAATATTTTGCGGGAATGAAGATGATGAATGATATGATGGATATGAAAGGTAATATGATAGAGATGGAAGGGATGAAGATGCAAAACCAGATCATGGATATGAATACGGTGATGTATCCTGAAATAACAGGCCCCGAAAATTCTAACGATACAATGCAAATGAATAATAGCGGTCATGATATGAGCAATATGAGTATGGGAGGCAGTGGGTATATCGTTACTCTTAATTATGAAATGTTGAGATCGACTGAAAAAACAACTCTACCTGCTGGTCCTGTAAAAGAATTAAAATTCGACCTGACAGGGAACATGAATCGGTACGTATGGAGCCTGAATAATAAAGTAGTTTCTGAAAGTGATAAGATCCTTATAAAGAAAGGGGAGAACGTCAGGATCATACTTTTTAATAACAGCATGATGCGTCATCCCATGCACCTGCATGGCCATGATTTCAGGGTGATCAACAGCCAGGGAGAGTATGCCCCGATGAAAAACATCATTGACATCATGCCCATGGAAAAAGATACATTAGAATTTTATGCAAATGAGCCTGGCGGGGATTGGTTCTTCCATTGTCATATTCTATACCACATGATGAGTGGGATGGGTAGAGTTTTTAGTTACCAGGAGCCTCTTGTTGGTAAAACTGATATTACAAGTGCAGCGGTTGCAAGGCGGGGACTAAACTCTGATGACCGGGCATTTCATTTAATGGGTAGAGCCGGAATTGAAAGCAATGGCAGCGACGGAGAACTAATGCTTTCACAAACAAGGTGGCGCTTTACTGGTATCTGGCACCTTGGGTATCACGATATGCATGGATACGAAACGGAGATAATGCTGGGTCGGTACCTGGGACGAATGCAGTGGTGGTTTCCATACGTAGGATTCGATTATCATTATAAAATGGAAGGAGGACCCAAGAACATTTTTGGCAATGAAGACAGAACATGGTTTGGGCAGAAAAGTAATAAGCTAAACCGAAAAACAATAGTTGCGGGTGTCGCCTATACCTTACCCATGCTTATCACCGCAGATGCCCGTATAGACGGGAACGGGGATCTACGTTTTCAGTTATCCAGGGAAGATATTCCTGTTACACCCAAACTGCGATTTGGCTGGATGCTAAATACCGATAAGGAATACATGGCAGGATTCAGATATATACTGACAAAGTATATTTCCCTGTCCACCCACTATGACAGTGATATGGGATTGGGCGCTGGAATAACGTTGACATATTAAGAAAAATCCTAAGCATATAAATTTTTATGGAACACAATCATCATCATCACCATCACCAGGATCATACTCAGAAGAATCATACTATGCAGCAGGGTCATAGTACACCCGGAAATGTAAACCAGAAACCTCCTCATGTTCATGATAAGCATGCGGGACATCATACTGAAGATTTTCTGAAGCGATTTTGGATCTGTATTGCGGTTACAATACCAGTTTTATTATTATCGGAAATGATACAACACTGGTTAAATTTTCACATTAGGTTTTCAGGATCGAAGTATGTATTGCTGGGCCTGTCTTCTGTTGTATTCTTTTACGGAGGTTGGCCTTTCTTAAAAGGGTGCGTTGATGAGTTAAGGGACAGAAGTCCTGGCATGATGACGTTGATCGGCTTTGCAATAACTGTTGCTTATATCTACAGCGCCGCGACTGTATTTGGCCTGGAGGGTATTGATTTCTTTTGGGAATTAGCTACCCTGATCCTGATAATGCTTCTTGGACATTGGATAGAAATGAAATCTGCGGCAGGTGCATCAAGGGATCTGGAATTATTGATCCAGCTGATGCCTGATGATGCTCATCTGGTTCATGGTGATCATATCATGGATGTGAAAACTGAAACGCTCAAAGAGAAAGATGTTATCCTTATTAAACCCGGAGAGAAAATCCCTGCAGATGGAGTTATTACTGATGGTTCAAGTCATTTGAATGAATCTATGCTAACCGGGGAATCTAAACCTGTTGAAAAAACCAAAGGCGAGAAGATCATTGCGGGTTCATTAAACGGTAACGGTGCCATCAAAGTGGAAGTTTCACATGGTGCAAAAGATTCTTATCTATCACAAGTAGTAAAACTGGTGCAGGATGCGCAAAGGTCCCGGTCGAAAACTCAACTACTGGCAGACAGAGCAGCGAGATGGTTAACCACTATCGCTATTGTTGCTGGCGTTGCTACATTCCTGGCCTGGTATCTATCGGGCAGCAATCTTGCTTTTGCTATCGAGCGAATGGTGACAGTAATTGTGATCTGCTGTCCTCATGCATTGGGTCTTGCCGTTCCACTGGTGGTAGCTAAATCAACCGCCCTGTCAGCAAAGCATGGTTTACTTATCAAAAACAGGACGGCCTTTGAAAATGCAAGGAAGATTACAACCCTGGTATTTGATAAGACCGGCACATTAACGGTGGGAAAATTTGAAGTTTCAAAAATAACTCCAGTAGCATCAGGGCTTTCTGAAAATGACCTGCTGAAATATGCTTCAGCTCTTGAACAAAACTCTGAGCACCCGATTGCAACCGGTATAATTCAAAAGGCAAAAGAATTATCTATTACTATTCCGTCAGTACAAAATTTTAATGCAATGACAGGTAAAGGTGTGGAGGCTACCATTGATGGGAATGATATTAAAGTAGTAAGTCCCGGATACCTGAAAGAAAATGGGTTGCGTCCTCCTGGAAATTTTAAAACAGATGCTACAGAGACCACTGTATTTTTAATCATGAATGGAATACTGGCAGGATATATCTCACTTTCTGATAAGATCAGGCCGGAGTCAGCGGAAGCTATTCAATCCTTAAAGGAAAACAATATCAAGTCTGTGTTACTAACCGGTGACAATAAACAGGTAGCTGCTTTGGTTGCAGATAAACTGGACATGAGTAGTTATTTCGCTGAAGTGTTACCACATCAAAAGCTGGAAAAGATAAAAGAGTTACAGGACAAAGGGGAGTTTGTGGCAATGACAGGCGATGGAGTAAACGATGCACCAGCCTTGGCGCAGGCAAATGTTGGCATAGCTGTGGGTTCGGGTTCTGATATTGCTGCTGAGACAGCCGGTATAGTTCTGGTAAATAGTAATCCAAAAGACGTTGTTTCGTTGATCCGTTTTGGAAAAGCGACATACAAAAAAATGACCCAAAACCTGGTCTGGGCTACCGGCTACAATGTGGTTGCATTGCCACTAGCAGCAGGGGTGTTATATAAGATGGGAATACTGCTAAGTCCAGCTGTCGGAGCGGTGTTGATGAGTGTGAGTACGATTGTTGTTGCGATTAACGCAAGTTTATTGAAAATAAAATAAGACAGGAAATACCACCAATACTATCTTTTTAATATTCTTTGTAATTGCCTTGCGGTTTTAAAACCACATTTCGAAGCAATATATTCAATGGTGTATTCGGGATTGTTCAGCATAGTATTTGCAAATTCTTTGCGCAAAAGTGTGAGGTATTCCAAAACAGTGGAGCCGGTTTTTTCTTTAAATACACGGCTTAGGTTCCTTGGACTCATTCCCACTAAGGAAGCTAGAGTTGCGATATCATTTTCCTTTGACAAATTGTCTATAAGGTAATCCTGGACCTCATGCACCTGTGGGTTTATATGGTTTCTATAATCAAGATAGATACTTTCCTGTTTGTGTGTACCACTTCTGCGGTGATAAACGACAAGTCCTCTTGCAACTTTATGAGTAAACAGGGGGCCTTTCATGTCTTCCAGAATAGCTAAGGCAAGATCGATGCCTGCGCTAATGCCAGCACTTGTATATACATTGTTACTCTTCACATATAAAATATCAGCCAGTACCCTCGCTGTTGGGAACAGCTCCTGCAAGGCTTTCACTCTTCGCCAATGCGTGGTACATTCTGTGTCCTTCAATAGTCCTGCATATCCTAATGCAAAAGCGCCATTGCAGATAGAACAAACTGTAATGTTTTTATCAGAACATTCCCTTAACCAATTAAAGAACTCCTTTTCAGCCTTAAACAAAAAACTGTTTACATAACCCCAATCCATTCCAGGCACGAATACATAGTCATCTTCCTTCAGTTTTGCATTCTTAAAATGCTGAACCTTTCCAAATCCGAGTCCGGAAGTACAGACAGGGTCATCCGAGAAGCTATAAAATTCTATCCCAATGTCAAGGCCATAAAATTTGGCTTCTGTGAAAACCTGCATAGGACCTGCAAGGTCAAGTATTTCAACGGTGGGAGGGATAATAAAAACGAACTTTTGCATTGGTAGCCGTATTAATTTAGTCAAATATGCACAAGCTGGGGGAAATTAATGATCCTAGGGGTGTATTATTTTATTATTTAGGCGTTAGTTCTTTTAACAGATGAACTTGATTGCCGTGCTAAAACTAACAAGTATATGCCAATTACGAAATCGATAGTTAAACAGAACACATCATACTGAGGAGGGATCAAGCCGGGTTTATCAAAAGGGTGGTAAACAAGATCCCAAATCCCATGAAGAAAAAAGCCCAGTGCAAGGATATACATACTCTTCTTAATTCCGTAATAGGCCAATGCTACAAATACAATTGCCTGAATTGACGTGATGATTAAAGAAAGTAAGTCAGACCAGGTATACCCAACATATAGAAACCCGATCCCGGTAAGAGTCAGTCCATAAACTATTTTCTTGTCGTATTTCTTGAGAATAACAAACAGAGCTATAAGTAAAAGACCTGATGAAAGCCCAATAATAAACGCAATCATAATAATGGTATTTAGAAGGTTAAGAATATTTTTTAGTATTTCGATGGCCATGTAATTCAAGACAAGCAGGCGAACAGAAATATT
This sequence comes from Chitinophagaceae bacterium, assembly GCA_040080515.1. Lineage (GTDB taxonomy): Bacteria > Bacteroidota > Bacteroidia > Chitinophagales > Chitinophagaceae > JJ008. The sequence goes on from JBEBIF010000044.1 coordinate 9,316, forward strand.
GCCCTTTCTCCGTTGGATGTGCAATTGCCTGCTCAGTATCCAATATAACCATCCGGCAAATAGGGTCGATGTAAAAAGATTGTTTTTGCTCGAAGCTTAACTCAAATACTTCCTTTTTGCCATTAATGTTTTTGAAATCGTGACTTCCTTTTGAAATCAGGTTGAACATGGATCTATCTGACAAGGCATTGACAAAGTCATCAGAACACAAAACACTTCCGGCACTTGCCTTAGCAGCTATTCTGGACGTTAAATTCAATGCAGATCCAAAATAGCTGTCTGATCTTTGTAACACCTTTCCATAATGGAGTCCCCCATGTACCTGGAGAAAATATTCTTCGCTGGAAGTATTAAGGAGAATCATAAGTGCCGTTGCAACGAGATAATCCGGGGAGGAAGAAACTATCACGACTTCATCACCGACACGTTGATGCAGCATGCAATCTCCAACAAGACAATTTTCAACAATATCGACATACTTGTCTATAAGATCAGCGGCACTAAGAGATCCATGCGTTTCTGTAAGAGCAGTGTATCCTGATAAGTCAGCCATTAATATGCCTATGTTCTTTTCCATACCGCAAAGATGCATTGGATAAAACCTCTTGTAGGGACACTAGTATGTCAGAAACGGACAACAAGTTGAGTTTCCTCTTACTAAAGCCATTTCTTCAGACTGTCATTGGCCTTACAGACTCTTTCATTTGCTGGCTTAGGTCAGCCAGTAACAAAAACTGATACTAACCCGTTATACATAAAGAAAAAGGGATGATGCTAGGGAGCCAACAGAGGAACACTCTGTTTTCGCTAAAGAAGTGACTGATGAAATAAGAACATCCATTATTGTCATGGGTTACGGCACATCAAAGCGGCTTTAAATTGAGAGTGATGGAAAAATTATCTGGGGAGAGAGTCTTTAAACTCCTTAAAATACGGGGCTTTATCTTAAGCATGGAGGAAGTTCAGTTTATTACTGATTTTCTAAACTGTTTTGTAGAATTACATGGTAAACTTGATGAGAAAAATCTGATTAGCAAGCCGGTATTAAATTTTAATGAAGCGGCCCGGCATCTTCGCATGAGTCCATCACATTTGTACAAGTTAACCTCATCAAAGCAAGTACCTCATTATTGCCCACAGGGAAAAAAGCTGTACTTTAACCGTGAAGAGCTTGATAAATGGTTGTTACGAAACCGTCAGGTGACGAAAGCTGAGATTGATGCTGCGGCTATAGACTATATTGTTCGTAACAGGTGAGGGAGGTAATTTGGTATATTAAGGCGAGATTATTAGCCGTTACATTCTGTTTTTATTTTGGCAAGATTTTGTTCTTGTTTTCCTTTGTTAGGTTTTTCGTGTGGCCGTTTTGTTGCCCGAGTTGTTGTAGGTACTGAGGGTCAAGGGAAAGCATTTTCTGTATCGGAAAATAACCCTTTAGTTTCACGTCTCCCTGAAAAAACGAAAGCAATCCGCTATTTTTCTATAACTATCTTTTGTCTGAATTTTATTTTCTCATTACTCAACTCCAGCACATATAACCCGGTTGCTGTTATGGATGGCAGTGGCAAAACAGCCCCTTCATTTGTACCCATATGCACATTACCTTTTAATAGCAGTTGTCCGCCAGCAGAAAACAACCTGTAGTCAAATTGTCCTTCTTGTCCCGTTTTGTTGAAAACAGTTATGGCTGAACGGGCAGGATTTATTACGAAAAAATTCACTGATTGGATGTCGTTTTCAGACACAACTGCAATTCTTGAATAACTGAACTTGCCATCTCTGTCAACACTCTTTATACGATAATATGCCAGTCCATTCAATGTTGAATGATCTTCAAAGTTATATACCTGGCTTGAGGTCATATTACGGGCAGGCACATTTCCAATCGTTACATACATACCGGCATCATAACTGCGTTGCACATCAAAATGGTCAACATTTTCTTCATTTTCAGTGACCCATGTAAGAAACGAGATCCTGTTCCTTCTTTCAGCTGTAAAAGAGATAAGTTTTAAAGGAACGGGAAAGGAAGTGTAGCCTATTGTGACCGGACCAAATGTACTGATAGCAGCAGAAGTAACGGTACCCGTGGTCGTTACATTACCCGCACCTGAACCGCCCGCATTTGTCCAGTTACCGCCGCTATATTGCGCTGCACGGATGTCTGCGATAAGGATATTGTCCATTGGAACCTTTGCGTGGTCCCAGTTCATAATAATTTGGGCAGTACCTCCGCTTATTTTATTGAGTTGCCAATACTCATTGTCCTTTATCCTGACCAGGGGTGATGAAAGATTAAAAACATTCTGGGTCGGTGTGTAGTAATGACAATCAATTTCTGAAGCAGCAGACAAATTTGATACTGCTATTGCCCGTTCGTAAGTGGCATTCCCAACCGGGAAGGTAAAATTTGTATTGCCATTCTTTTTTACCCAGCCATTTACATGCCGGCTGTCATTGCTACCTGAGAAGGAAGAACCGGATTCATATACAAGATAGTTGGGAGTAGCAGAAGTGGTGATCAGTCCATTCGTGAAAGTATGGGCCCCCGAAATAGCCAGGTTATTATTCAGTGTAATTCCGGCGCTGTTATCCGAAACAAGATTGTAGGTATTTACGGCTTGTGAACCGTTGATAGACTGGGCAGTGCTTCCATTAATATACAACGTTCCTGTGCCGGGTGACATTGAGGGCTCGTCATTGGTAATGGTTCCTTTTACATACAAAGAGCCATTATTGATCAGCACACCAGTTGATGTGTTGGTAAAATTTCCAAACCCGGAAACAGAAGTCCCTGAATAAATTTTAAGACTACCGCTATTGGTGAAAGCCTGCTGTGCATTTGCAGAAACGCAAAAAACAAGAGCGGCAATTTGTATTAATATCCTTTTCATCTTAAATGCTTTATCCAGTGGTTAAAACAAGGAGCTGATTTTTAAATTAACGGGTGCTAACTGACCACAATATGTCCTGAACAGTTGTTGTCGAGGAGATCGAATTCGAGTTAACCCAAAACTCAAAATAATCACCCGGTGCAACATCCGGCAAATAGACTACTGTGGAAAATTGAAAGGGTTGGTTAGAGGTTGTTATCCGGAGTGTTGTTTCACCATACCTTGTTCCGGAGACCCCGTTTTTAATGATCCCAAGATTGATTGTGGCGGAGGATGAACTGGCTGAAAGATTTCCTGAAATAACGATCCAGCAATCCCTTCTGTTAACTGGTTGATATGTTATCCTGTTATTTGCAATGGTCCATTTTGTAGTGGAGGAAGATGTATTTGTCCAGTTGGCCTTGTACCAGGTGGAAGTAGAAGTAGTATTGGTAGCTGTGCCGTTATTTAATACAGTTATATTACAGGTTGGGTTTTTATCAGCCATACCGGCATTGCTTTGTAAAATTGCATTTGCATCTCTTCCATCTGAGCGGGAAAAATCAAATCCTTCAATATATTTCCCGATATTGTTCCATGAATTTCCGGTTATGGAAATACTTATAAATGAGGAAAAAGTAGCAGGGTTGTAGATAATAGCAGTATCGGATGCGGATGAATTGTAATACCCTCCGGAAGATAATTGCACGGTGGCTTTGTTGCCCTTCTCCATATGTATTCCCGTCTTACACTGTATGAAATCAGTTTCGGCCACTTTTACGATCACACTATCCACCCCGCTATGTATCAGTATGCCATGGTCCTGTGCATTAAGTATATCTGTTTCAAATATCCAGAGCTCCGCATTTGTTGAATCAAGGATCGTATTATAAAACCGGTCAAATGAGCAGTCTTTTACTTCATTGTAGGTACCGCTTCCTATAAAGCGTATTGCATCTTCTCCTGCACTTGTTCCATAGCCGGTAAGAGAGGTGGCATCAAACTGCAACATCTTAAAGGAGCAGTCGGAGGAGCATCTGAACATTGGTTTCCCACCAAGCCCCGCTGCCGCCGAAATAGTGGTGGTGCCATACGAGGCACCCTGGATAGTAAGTGAATACGGGAGATCAATGTTCAAAGTATTCGTAACATCAAACGAACCATTCCCCAACTTAAGAACGGTAGGCCCCCACATGTGTGCTGTAAGGAACTCTAATGCTTCTTCCATCGTTTGCCATGATGAGTACGGCGACACCTCCATTGTAGTTGCAGGCACCACAGTACGTTCTTTAAAATACCAATTACCTTCGTAAGCCGTCATCGTCAACGCAAACCAACGGGGTAAGGCTATCAGGCTTCCATTATCAATAGTGGCGCCGCTATTCCCCAATACTACGACCAGGTCCATGTGTGTGCCGATATTCTTAATTGTAATGCTAAGCCCGTTATCTGCACTGGTAACCACAGGAAGTGTGAGTGTGATATCATTGCTGGCCAATACAAATGTTTCTGTTTTAGTAAGTGTGGCATCTGCTGTTTTGACAACCAGGTTTGTTTCACCGGATGCCAAAAGCATCCATTGTGTGCCATTCCAGTAATAATAGCCATCCATTATGCTGCCTCCGGAGCTGAATACCAGCATTCCGGAAGGAACTGTCGCGGTTAAAGGAGATATGGAACTGGTACTGCTGAGTGCCACCCTTGGTGGAAGAAACCCTTTATTGGTACTTTCCATTTCCAACAATGAGTTACTGTTAATGGTATTAGGGTTATCACCAATTTTAACCTGGGCCCCGGCATAAGTCAGGGACAATAGCATTACTGCCGTCAAGATTTGTTTCATAGAGTGGATTTTAAAATTCAAATGCTGATTGAGTGTCGGGTTACTTACTGCTTACACCGAAAATACCCGTCTTCAATGGCACAAGAATAGGTGTAATAATTTAAATGTGCAATGTTTATTATCAAACCAAGTATTAAAACATTTTCGACTAAGTGTATCTGCTTAAATTTTGACCAGCCACTATACCCGCACTTTGAAAAAAAATTAATCGTCTTTATGCAAAGAATTAAGGAGTGGATTTGATATATGATCTGGCGGTACCGGGCCATGTATGATCATCGTCAAGTCTCAAATGAAAGGCTCTCGATTGATTCCTGTTCCTTTTTCAAAAAAGATGATGAATGCACAGTAGCTGCAAGAGTTGTTGTGGAATATTTCATCTCCTCTACCCCCTTTTAACTGTGGCAACGTAAATTATGAAAACCGGGTCTTCTAACCAGGATGGCCGTACTTGAAATAATAAAGTGACCTCAAAGTTTTATGAAATAAAAATAAAATCCGGAGAAGGCAATCATGCAAAGATGCCAGGCAACTATGAAATAGAAGTGACAGCTAAAGGTGTGTTTTAATTATTGGATGATGGCTGTATCACCTCACCCTTTAGCAATAGCAATGAATTATGCCGGTTTATAGTGGCAGTGCCATCTTCATAGAAAACAACTGGCGGAGATAAAGCTACTCGAGCTTTGTTGCAGAACGCATCTCCCGGCCCGGGAAAAGAACGCCCAGGTTTTTCAGCAATACAGTTATCAACAGCATCAGCGTTGTCAAAATTATCAGCACCCATTCCTGTTGCATACTGCGGAGCCAATATACTTCCATCAAAACAAAACCATGAAAGAAGCAGATGAGCTTAGCGGCAAATCCATGACTGAAACCCTGGTTGGTCAATAAGTGATGAATATGTGTTTTATCAGGAGAAAACGGCGATTTACCTTTCCATATCCGCAAGGCAAATACCCGTAACGTATCGAATACTGGTATCAGTACTATGCCCAACACAAATACAGAAGCATGTGG
>JBEBIF010000378.1:0-3577 GCA_040080515.1 Chitinophagaceae bacterium
GGATCACAGGCCGCCACACTGATCATCCAGGCGATGGCTTTGGGAGAGATCACCGTACAAGACTGGTGGCGCATTGCAAAAAGAGAGATCCAATCCGGTCTTTTTATGGGTGTAACGTTAGGGATACTTGGGTTTTTCATCGTCTTTGGCGGATACCATGTGTTTGGACTTTTTGGGGAGCATTTTATCCGGATCGGTTTTGCTATTGGAATCGCCATCATTGGTGTGGTGCTTTGGGGTACGATCATGGGTTCCATGCTTCCCCTGTTGTTAAAAAAAATGGGGGCCGACCCGGCCACTTCCTCCACACCGTTCATCGCCACACTGGTGGATGTGACCGGGCTGCTCATTTACTTTGGTACTGCCTTTTTATTATTGAAAGGGGTACTGCTCTGATAAAGGGCTTTACCTGCTTGTATTTGTGGCCTATTTTTCGGAGTTTTACCGATTGCAGGCAATCAACCGTTTGCATCTTTTGAAATCAATACCTTTGCCGCAACCTTCATCACCCCGATGATCATTGCATTAAAAACAAAAACCTATGTGTGGAATCGTTGGATACACCGGACCAAGGGAAGCCTACCCCATTATCATCAAAGGATTGAAAAGATTAGAATACCGGGGCTACGACAGTACCGGCGTGGCACTGCAAAATGGCAGCGGTCTGAAAGTGTATAAGAAAAAAGGAAAGGTGGCCGAACTGGAAGATAACATTGTTGGAAAAGACCTGCATGCCCATGTAGGCATCGGCCATACCCGCTGGGCCACCCACGGAGAACCCAGCGACAGAAATGCACATCCGCATCAATCATCCAGCGGCAAGCTGGCCATGATCCATAATGGCATCATTGAAAACTACAACCAGCTCAAACAGGAACTCACTAATAAAGGCTACACCTTTACCAGCGATACCGACACGGAAGTATTGCTCAACTTTATTGAAGAAATTAAAAAGAACAATAGCTGCTCACTCGAAGAAGCAGTAAGAGTTGCCCTGAAAAGAGTGACCGGTGCTTACGTAATTCTTTTACTGGATGCCGATGATCCGGACACCATCATTGCGGCCCGTAAAGGAAGCCCCCTGGTGATCGGTGTGGGCAAAGGCGAACATTTCCTCGGCTCTGATGCCTCCCCCATGCTGGAATATACCAAAGAAGTGGTGTATGTAAATGACTATGAACTGGCGATCGTAAAACCAGATGAACTGATATTAAAGAACCTGGGTAATGAAAAGCTTACTCCTTATGTTCAAAAACTGGACATAGAACTGGCAGCAATAGAAAAAGGCGGGTACGATCATTTTATGCTGAAAGAGATCTTTGAACAGCCCCGTACCATTCATGATTGCCTCAGAGGAAGATTAGATGCTGCAGCAGGCACCATTACAATGAGCGGCATTCAGCAATATGCCGACCAGATCGTAAATGCCAACAGGATCGTGATGATCGCCTGCGGCACCAGCTGGCATGCCGGGTTGGTAGCCGAATATATCTTTGAAGAACTTACCCGTATCAACGTGGAAGTGGAATATGCCTCCGAATTCCGCTACCGGAACCCGGTGGTCAATAAAGGTGATGTGATCATTGCCATATCCCAAAGTGGTGAAACAGCCGATACCCTGGTAGCCATAGAAAAAGCAAAAGAAAAAGGCGCCATTATTCTTGGTGTGGTAAATGTGGTGGGCTCATCCATTGCCCGCATCAGTCATGGCGGTGCTTACACCCATGCCGGTCCGGAGATCGGTGTGGCCAGTACCAAAGCCTTTACTGCCCAACTGGCCGTTCTTACCATGATAGCCCTGAAGATCGGTTATATCAAAGGAACGATCGGGCAGGAACGGTATATGCAGCTGCTGAAAGAGCTGGAAGAAATTCCGGAAAAAGTGGCGTGGACCCTGCAGCACAGTAACAACATCAAAGCACTGGCTGAAAAATATAAAGATGCCCGTGATTTCTTATACCTGGGCCGTGGTTATAATTTCCCTGTGGCACTGGAAGGTGCTTTGAAACTGAAAGAGATCTCTTATATCCATGCAGAAGGATATCCTGCCGCAGAGATGAAACATGGACCGATTGCCCTTGTGGATGAAAACCTGCCCGTAGTATTTGTGGCCACTAAAGACACCTATCATGATAAAGTGGTAAGCAACATGCAGGAGATCAAAGCCCGGAAGGGAAGGGTTATTTCTGTGATTACCGAAGGCGATGAGCTTTCCGCCTCGCTGTCTGAAGATGTGATGGTAGTGCCCGAAGCGAATGAGATACTGGCGCCCATGCTCAGTGTGATACCGCTGCAGTTACTGGCTTATTATATCGGCTTAGCCAAAGGTTGCGATGTGGACAAACCGAGAAACCTGGCCAAGAGTGTAACGGTTGAATAAAAACCAGAGTTCCGAAGTTTTAAGTTTTTTAGTTTTATCTTCAAAATTGGAGGTTACCGAAAAACTCCGGAACTCTGAAACTTAAAACGTGTAACTTCTTACATGAATCACATCGCCAAACAATCAGTCTCTTCATTAGGCTATGGCTTTATTGCCAAACAATTTATCCCAAAAGGGAAAAATGAATACCATCTCCGTAATATCCAGCACCGGAGCGGCATTAAATACCGGCAATTGACCCCAGCAGAAATCAGGATACTGGAGCGAAACGACAACAGCTCCGATGATTGGACAAATGTGAAGGTGGCCAGCACATTTGATCCCCAACTGGTAAAACGCTGCTCCTTTTTTGGTTTGATCCGCATCGGCAAAATGGAGCCCTGGTTTCATGAGTTCAATAACCTGCGGATGCCCGTTGGATTATATAACAGCACCATTATCAGTTGTGATATTGGGGACAATGTGGTTATCGACAATGTCAATTTTCTCAGCCACTATATTATTGGTAATGATGTAATGCTGGTCAATATTAATGAACTGACCACTACCGACCATTCCAAATTTGGAAATGGTGTTTTAAAAGACGGCGAAAATGAGGCCGTCCGTATCTGGATGGAAGTATGTAATGAAAATGGAGGCCGGAGTATTTTACCCTTTAATGGAATGCAAGCCGGTGATGCCTGGCTGTGGTCCAAATACCGGGATGATGAAAAATTATTGCAACGCTTTAAAGAGTTCACCGATAAGAAATTTGATACGCAAAGAGGTTACTACGGAAAGATCGGCGACCGTACCGTTATTAAAAACTGCAAGATCATCAAGGATGTATGGATCGGCAGTGATGCCTACCTGAAAGGGGCCAATAAAATAAAGAACCTCACTATCAACTCTTCTCCTGAAGCTCCGTCACAGATCGGTGAGGGATGCGAACTGGTGAACGGCATTGTTGGCTATGGTTGCCGGATATTCTATGGTGTAAAAGCTGTACGGTTTATGATGGGCAGTAATTCACAACTAAAATATGGCGCCCGGCTGATCAATTCCTATTTGGGTGACAACTCCACCATCTCCTGTTGTGAAGTATTGAATTCACTGATCTTTCCGGCACATGAGCAGCACCACAATAACTCCTTTCTGTGCGCCGCCACTGTTTTTGGACAAAGCAATATGGCTGCTGGTGCCACCATTGGCTCCAAC
>JBEBIF010000379.1:0-3576 GCA_040080515.1 Chitinophagaceae bacterium
GGTCTACCCGTTGCAGGCTCATGCCATAACCTAAAAAATGAGCATGGGCATCTATAAAACCAGGATAGATGAACTTACCACCCGCATCTAATTTTTCTTTGGCCTCATACGTTTTCTCCAGTTCAGCAGTCTTTCCGGTAGCAATGATCTTTCCATCATTTACCACCATCGCTTCAGCAGTAGAAAAGGAAGAATCAACCGTATAGATAATAGCATTATACACCAGCAGGTCGGCTTTTTGCTTTTGAGAACAAGAGGCTAACAAAAGGACAATCACTACTTTGAATAAATTATTCATTATTAATTCTTAATTATTAATTAAATAAAGCCGGATGCTTCTTATTATGTTCCGTCTTATCCTGGAATGCTTTTGCTGCCGCTAAGATAGTGGCTTCATCATATAAATTGCCAATGAGTGTAATACTGATTGGAGAACCGGTTTGATTGAACCCGATGGGCATACAAACAACGGGATGACCGGTAAGATTGGTCATGGATAATTGGCGGCCGGCGAATGTTGGAACGATCAGCACATCATAATTCTTCAAAAAATCATTCATCCGTTTGCAAAGGATGGAACGGTAGCGGTTGGCATTGATGTATTCCACAGCAGGGATGGTCCGGGCTGCACGAAAACTGTTGGGCCAGAAGTTCTTGTCCTGCCGTTCAATAAGATCATCGCGGTTGGTACGGGTCAGTTCATCAAATGCAGCGGCGCTTTCTGCATTAAGAATAATAGAAACTAAATTAATGGGATACATTGCTGAATCCGGAAAGTTAACCCCCTTTACGGTAGCACCTAAGGAACGATAGGTCTCTATCACTTTCCATTCCGGAGCATCGGGCTTTAATGGTTTAAAGAAATTATCTGCATAAGCAATACGGAGTTTGGTGAAGTCCACTTTACCCGTATAATTAAATGTATGCCGGATAGCAGAAGGATCATTGCCATCCGTACCATGAATAAATGCATACACAATAGCGGCATCTTCTGCGCTGCGGCAGATAGGGCCCGCTTTATCCAAACTCCAGCAAAGCACCATGGCACCATAGCGGCTTACTGTTCCAAATGTGGGACGCAATCCCGTGGCACCACAGCGGGTGGAAGGAGAGACAATGGAACCTAATGTTTCTGTACCAATAGCAAATGGTAATAAACCTGCCACCGTTGCCGAAGCAGAACCGGCAGAGGAACCACTGGAGCCCTGCAATAAGTTCCAGGGGTTTTTAGTTTCACCTCCAAACCACTTATTATTATAGGCTAATGCACCGAGTGATAACTTGGCACAGAGTACGGCGCCTGCTTTTTTCAATTGTGTATAAACATACGAGTCCACATCCAGCACCTGGTCTTTATAGGGTGTGCTGCCCCAGGTGGTCTTATATCCTTTTACTGCAAAAAGATCTTTCAGTCCATAAGGTATGCCGTGTAAGGGGCCCCGGTAGATGCCCTGTTTTATTTCTGCATCGGCCTGGCGGGCCTGTTGCATAGCAAGATCTTCAGTAAGGGTGATAACACACTGCAGGGTGTCGCCCCATTTTTTTAAGCGTTGAATAAAGAAAGTAGTTAGGGCGACTGAACTGATCTTCTTGTTTAATAGCAATGCGGCTAATTGCGGAATGGAGTAAAAAGCCAGCTCTTCTTTATTGACGGGTACTTCTGTTCGCAGCGGAATATCCCAGAATATCTTTTCTTTTTTGGTGGATATCTTCATACCCGGTGGCGCGGGGTGAAAAGCAAAAGGGTAGGAGATGTCGTTTGTTGGTAGTGTTTTGTGGAGGGACTGGTAGAGGAACAGGTAATTGTTGAGGCTGCCCATCATAGAATCAGCTTCGGCATCAGTAAACTCCAGGTCGTACCATTTTGCATTTTGCTGAATTTGTTTAATGGTATCTTCTTTCACGAAGTGCCCTGTGGGTGTTTGGCCGCTGGTGCTAAGGATAAGTAAGGTAAAGACGACAGTTAGTACTTGTTTCATGCAATGCGTTTTAGCAGGCATTGAAATTAAGGAATTTATGGTAGGGAATTCATTCCGGCGGCAGAGTCCTTGCGGATGGTTAATTAACCTTCTGTCAATTTCCAAAAGTTTTCTATCTTCCCTCTAAATCAAACCAACTTTATATGCGATCATTCAAAACAACAACAGCAATTCTTTTTACGACAGCTATTTTAGTAACTGCCTGCGGTGGGGCCGGCAAAAAAGACGGTGACAAAAAAGATCCTGAAGCGACCACCGAAACTAAACCATCCAGTGATAACGGACCTGCTACTAAATTGGAAGGTGCCTGGGTGATCAAAAGAGCTGCAGGCGCTATGGACAGCCTGAATATTGGCACCGTGTATGAATTTAAAGGGAGCAAACTTTCTTTTGGTAAAGGGGAGTATAAAAATCCCGGTAATACAATAGTTACAGACACCACATTCAGTTTCCAGGCAGAAGGTAATGAACTGAAGTTCATGTACAATTACAAATTCAATGGAGATACCTTAGTAGTGGAAATGCAAAACAGCGGCGGACAGATTTTTCATATGGTGAAGCAGTGATAGGTAAGTTTTAAATTAAAAAGTAAACGATAAGAGGAGGGGGTTGACATCTTTTCAACTTTTAATCTTATCCTCTGGGCCCTGCCTTTCTAAAAGCGATGATCAGTCATCGTTTTTTTTTTGCTGTGATACATAAAGATCACAACAGGCAACAGTGTGGGTTATTCTCCGGACTGTTTTACCATGTTGCTGGTAATTTCTTTTAACTGGTGTAAAGGAACCGAGGCGAGGGTCTCTTTCCAGTTCGTATCAAAGCCGGCCTGTTTGAGTTGGGTCAATGGGTGTGAAGCGGCGAGTTTTTCCTGGCCGGAAGGAGACCAGAAGAGCAGGTCGTTTGGTTCGCAGACCAGTATGCGGCAGAGGAACTCAATATGGTCTAAACGAACGATGCGGAGGGTCCCGGACAGCAATTTGTGGGCGGAGTGGGGTGTCATTCCGTTCTTAACCATAAAGGAGAAGGGTTTGTCAATGCCGCGGGCCTTAAAAACGGGGGCGATATGTAGTGTAAGCATAAGGCAAAGGGTGATTTTGATGATTATAGGACAAAATTAGGCAAAGAAATTGACAAAAATGCCAGTTTTGTTGCTACTATTGCCGATAAATGATGAATTAACGGAAAATTTATAGTTAAAAATACAAATAATAGTGTAAGTAATAACAATAATAGTTAAAATGCACACAACAATACTGTAAGTGCAAATAATAATAGTGAAAATGCAAACAATAACATTGTAAGTATAAACAATAATACTGTAAGTGGACACAATAATAGAGCAAGTTCAAACAACAATGGAGCAAGTGCACACAATAACGGAGCAAGTTCAAACAACAACAGAGCAAGTGCACACAATAACAGAGCAAGTGCCAACGATCAGGGGGGCTTTAGTTCAATAGTTTAATGTTTAATAGTTTAATGTTCAATAGTTTAATGTTTAATAGTTCAGTAGTTCAATAGTTTAATGTTTAATAGTTTAATGTTCATCGTGAAAGGGTGGGATAGCTTTTGATGGCCGGAGGCCGTAGAATAGTAC
>JBEBIF010000380.1:0-3552 GCA_040080515.1 Chitinophagaceae bacterium
GTGTTTATTTTATCCAAACAAGAAAACATAGTAAAAAAATATATTTTTATTTTTATATCACTAGCAGTGGGTGCACTACTAGGTGACGCATTTATTCACCTTATACCTGAAACATTAGAAGCATCTCCAAATACCACAATCACTAGCACTCTTATAATTGCTGGAATTTTATTATTTTTTATTTTAGAAAAGTTTTTACACTGGCACCACCACGGCGAAGATTCAGCTGAAGATCAAATACATCCGATGGGGAAGTTGGTCCTTTTTTCTGATGGTATCCATAATTTCATAGACGGCATAATTATCGGTGCGAGTTTTTTGGTCAGCATTCCTGTAGGTATAGCTACTACTATTGCAGTGATTTTGCATGAAATCCCTCAGGAAATAGGGGATTTTGCTGTCTTGATCCACTCTGGTTATTCAAAAGCTCGCGCTTTGTGGTTAAACTTTTTATCAGCACTCGTAGCTTTACTTGGTCTTGTTTTTATTTTTTTAATAAATCAGACAGAACAATTTGTAACATTATATTTCTTACCGATAGCTGCTGGGGGTTTTATATATATTGCAGTTGCAGACTTGATACCAGAATTACAGAAAACAAAAAAAGTGGGTCATTCCACTTTACAAATTCTCGCAGTTATTTTAGGTATAGGTGCTATGATAGCTCTTACTTTTTTAGAATAATTTTCTAAATTTAATTATTTGCTACTTGATTTGTAGCCCAACTCCAATCAGAACCAGGATTTTTAGCATTAAAAACTTCAAAGTGAATATGAGGTCCTGTAGATCTACCAGTATTACCAACATATCCTATTATCTCTGCTTGAGATACTATAGCTCCAGATTTTGTAGCCAATTTACTCATGTGTGCATATAGAGTTCTTGTGCCATTTGGATGTTCTACTATTGCCATATTGCCATAACCTCCACCACAACGTACTTGTCCAACCTTACATCCAGTCTTTACTGCCAAAACTTTTCCATCTGCTGAAGCATATATCGGTGTACCAGTAGGGGCGCCAATATCTATACCGCGGTGACCAGGACCATGAAGACCTTGAGTCTTGCGACCTGTAGGAACAGGATTTAAGAAATACCCGATAAGATTTTGAATAGGATTTAGTTTGTAATAATTCTGATCTTTTGCAACAGAAGTATTCAAATTTGGTGCTGGCTTATCACCACCTTCATCTACCATCAAGTCTCCACCAGGAATCATAAGCTTGTCTCCGACAGATAGCTTAGAATCCATTGCCAAACCATTATAAAGAGCTATGTCTTCTGCATCTGTTTTATAAAGTTTTGCAATACTTTTTAATGTTTGCCCCTTTACCACAGAGTGCTCTCTGCCTGATATGGGTAAAATGAAAAGCACATCACCAGTGCTTAATTTTTGGCCCTTTTTTAAATCATTTGCTAAAAGAATAGTATTTACAGAAACATCAAACATCTCTGCTATTTGACCAATAGTATCACCTTTTCTCACTACATAGACGCTTACTTGTTCATCTGAAGAATCAATATCAGGAACACCCTCGATACTGCTGACTGGACTAGCAGATGGCACAAGGGCATTTTCAGAAAGAATTATTACGTTTGTATCATTATCTAAATCATTAAAAGCTATTTCAGTATTTTTAGTATCTTTACTAGTTTTTGTCGCCTTTTTATCTTTCAAAATAGGAGCAGAAGAAACATTTGCTTGTAAAAGGGGCATATTTTGGGAATTATCAGTAGATATTTCGTCACTAGCTGAGGCTTCTGTCCCAAAAATAGAAGAAATTAAACCTGCATTTGCTGTACCAGGCACAAAAAACGTCCCAGACAATAGGGAAAATACTATAAAAAAGCTGCATATTTTAGTTAAATTTCTCATAAAAGTACCTATCTTCTCTGATCTTCAGCCATTCCAGAACAATATCTGCCATTTGAAAAGGTACTTATATAGGGTAGCACAGGAGGGGGGTATGTCAACGCAAGATATGCACCCTGTGGAAAACTAGTTCAATGAGCCTTATTTTAAGGCTTTTTTGGTTTTTCAATATAAATTAGACTATACATTTATAAAAAAGCAATAATAAACTTGACTTTTTGGTAGAAATATGCTATATTTCTAATGTTTTATCGTCCGGGGCGCCATGCGGTGTCCGTGTACTCACACGGGGCGCGCGAGCTGCCCCATCGTCAACAACATAGAGGTTCTCCATGAAGAACATCGTCACACTCGTCGTCGTTTTCGTCGCTCTTGTTTTCGCGTCAGTCACGGCCACCGCGCAGGACATCAAGCCCCGCGGATTCGTTTCAGCGGTGCCTGCCACAACAGCGGCTGCGCCGACTGCCACCCCCACCACCACCACCACAGCCGACAAGGCCGAGGTGGTGGAGACCCTCCTCGAAGAAGTCAAACGGGTTGAAGCAATCGCCCGTGAGGCGAAAGGCTTGTCAGCAACTGCGAATGAGCGAGTCGAGAAACTCACCAAGGCTCACAACGGGTGGGTCGAGGAATTCAAGAGCCACCAGACCTCGAGCAACAGGAACTTCATGCTGTACGGAGTGTTCATCGTGATTCTCCTGGGTGCTGTCATGGTGCTCTTCGTCTTCAACTTCAGGAAGAAGCTCGAAGCTCCAGGGAGGGCAGGGCGGACTCTCGGGTCCATCCTGGTCTTCGCACTTGGGCTCGGATTCACATCGTACGCCTCCGCGCAGACGCCGACGAACAAGCCGGCGGCTGAGTGCAAGATCACTGGCGTGTCCACGGGGCAGGTGCTCGTGAAAGAGCAGGACCCCGCGTCGGTCACGATCAACGTCAGGAACTGCAGTGAAGTCACCGCGATCACCATCGCGGACGTCAACGTGACGTTCACCGACTTCTTGCAGAAGGCAAACGTCCTCACTGCCAAGGTAGCGGCGACTGCGTCAGCTCTCACGGGCCCGACGTCGTTCAAGATCACCAAGGCCGACGGCACGGAAGTGCAGTCGCCGGACGCGGTGTACTTCCTGGTCCTCGACATGCAGACGGCCGTCGTCCGCAAGGACGCAGTGGCTGCGAACACCAAGGTGGCCAAGCAGGTCACCGAGGTGAAGAAAATTGCCGATACCACCAGTAAGACGGTGACGGCGATTCAGAACCAGCTCAACACCATAACAACCTCGAAGATCACAACCGAGGAAGCCAAGACGCTCATCGCCGAAGCGACCAAGCCCCTCGAGGCAAAGGTCGCAGAGCTCGAGGCGAGCAACACCAGCCTCAAGCAGGCGGTGATGGAAGGAGCAGCCAAGACGGAAGCCCTGATTACGGCCACCACGGCCCTGGCAGACATCGAAGCCGCCATGGCCAACACCAAGGTGAAGAAAGGGGTATTCAGGGGCAAGAAAGCCCTCGACCCCGAACTGGCCCAAAAGGCTATCGGCGTCCGTGACGCGGTCAGCTCCATGAAGAAGCAGTAGAAGCACCCGCGTTCGGCGGTCCCGAACAAACAGGATGAGATGCCCTGATCCGCTCTCAAAAAGCCAGCAACGCTCCCATAAGGAGAAAACGTTCGCTGGCTTTTT
>JBEBIF010000381.1:0-3547 GCA_040080515.1 Chitinophagaceae bacterium
CGATACCTGTAGCCATTAAATGTTGGTGGCACACCGGTGATCGTCAGAGTAGGTGTGGTAGTACCTGAATAAGGAGCCACAGCACCTACGTTATTGTAAGTAGCACCGCCATCAACGCTTACCTGCCATTGATAAGACAGACCTGAACCTGCTGCTGCTACAGTAAAGCTGGTAGTAGTAGCCTCACACACAGTTACCGGAACAGGGTTCGTAGATATGGTGATAGAAGAATTCACTGTCAATGTAGCGGCAGTGGTATTTACAGAACCACAGGAATTGGTGAGTACACAACGGTATTGATCGCCATTCATTGCCAACGTAGTGGCAGCAATAGTATAAGTAGCTGAAGTAGCACCCCCAATATTGGTAAATGCAGGTACTGCTATTGTGCTAACCTGCCATTGGAAGGTTGGCGCTGGTGTACCGGTTCCTGCTGCTGTAAAGCTTACGGCGCTGCCGGAACAAACCGCCTGGGATACAGGGTTGGTAGTTACTGCTGGCGCAACGTTCACTGTCAGTGTAACCGCATTAGAAGTAGTGCTTCCGCACTGACCTGTTACGATGACACGGTATTGGTTACCGCTCATACCGGCTGTTACGCCAGTCAGCGTTAATGAAGCCGCTGTGGCACCGCCGATATTGGTAAAGGCCGGAACCGCTGCAGTGCTTACCTGCCACTGATAGGTGCCGGTAGCCACTACTGTGAACGTAGCATTATTACCTGAACAAGCTGTTTGGTTAGTTGGCTGTGTGCCAATAACAGGACCAGATCCCGGATTGATAGTAAATACGATATCTCTTGTTACAGTAGGTCCTGCAACACCAACACCTGTTACAGTGACAGTGTAATTACCCGGACTTAATCCAGCCATACCTGTTAAAGAAACAGTAGTGGATGGAGCAACAGTGGTCAGAGTGGCACTGCTGAATGATACAGTGGGTCCTGCCGGAACTACTACTCCGGTCAGATTGATATCACCAGTAAATGTACCGGTATAGGTAGCTGTCAGGTTGCCCGATGTCATCACATTAGGAGCCGGACAAGCTGCTGTTACAGGAGCAGGGCTGTTGAAAGAAAATCCATTCAGCGGAGCTGTTACTGTAATGCTGGCATTATTAATATCAAAGAATATATTTCCAATTGCTTCTACTTTGATCCTTCCTGTAGTTGTTGTTACAGAAGGGATGACAATGCTTTCTGTACCGTCATTAGCAGTACTGGCTGCTAATACAGTAGGGAAGGTAACACCACCATCAGTAGAGAAGGATATCATCACATTCGCACAGTTGATAGGGGCTCCGGTAGTACCATTAACTGACCAGGTAACCGTTTGTGCAGAACCACCAGCATAGCTCACAGGAGCATTCTGAGAAGTGATCAGGAAGGGACCAGTAGCAGCATTTACTGTTACAGCCATATCCTGGAAGTGGGTTTGGCCTATAGCAGTTCCATTATAAGGCCTGTTATCTCTTGCAGTAAGGCGGAAGTTAAGTGTACGCCCTACGTTACTCAAAGCTTCGATATTAGCACCTGCATCACCACCAGGCAGCGGGCCGGTAATGTTGGCTCCTGTAAGGATGGTTGACAATCTCGGCATCAGCCTCGTTGGAGATAATGTAGGGGAGAAAGAAAGCCAGTTGGGGCCAGTTGGTTTGTTCTCGCGGGCCACACTATTGGTGCCTGTTTGACCAGCACCATCATCATTTTGCTCCCAGCAATAGGTCAGCACATCACCTGGATCTGCATCTGATGCAGAACCTGTAAGTACAAACGGAGTACTGATAGGAATAGTATAACTGGTCAGTGCTGCAACAACAGGTGTGGCGTTTATTCCAGCCTGGTTGATGGTGATCGGGCAGGTTTTACCAGCCATGTTCACCTGGATCTGCTGAATAGATGTTTCGTGGAAGATATCAATTGAGTGAGGAGCCACATCTTGTGCAGTGATACCGGCATATCCCATGATGGTGATACCGGAACCCACTTCTTTATTCTGGCCCAAGCCTTCATTTGACATAGAGAAGGTATGGTTGCCACCCATTTGGTGACCTACTTCATGCGCTACATAGTCAATATCAAAATTGTCTCCCTGGGGAATACCATCAGCAGGAGAAGTGATACCTCTTCCTTTCTGATTGTCCACACACACGCAACCGATACAACCGGCATTACCACCACCACCGGAAGCACCAAACATATGACCTATATCATAGTTGGCTTCTCCGATAATAGCAGTTAATGTTGCCTGCAATTGGTTATTCCAGTTTGCCAGGGTTGTATAAGGATCTGTTGCCGGGTCATAGAAAATAACCAGATCTGTATTGGCAATAAGATTAAGATGTATGGCCAGGTCTTTTTCATAGCATCCGTTACAACGGGTAAGTGTGGCATTGTAACCAGCCAGAACTAATGCAACCTGTGCAGCACTGGTGGCGCCGAAAAAGTTAGAATACTCACCATTGCAGGACTGGGCCAAACGCATTGTTTTCAATTGTCCCACATTGCTTTCTATACGAAGCGCTGAAACATTTGCATTTAAACCGGCAGCGAGCTGCTGGTCTTGTGTAGAACACACCCAGGGCAATCCGCCTTTTGCCCTTTGAGATTTAAATACTGCATACACTGTGCGGTCCTGTGAATAGGGCTCAATGTATTCATTAGGTCCGTTGGTCCTGAACACCATTGTTTGTATTCCCTGTGGGGAGATACTCAGCTTCAGGGTAGCAGACCTGTCGGTGATACCACGGCCGGAGAACGCCCTGATCTCAGGGAACCGTGCCTGCAGCTCCGGTACAAAGTTGGAAGCTTCAAATACTTCAAACTTTTCAACGACACCGTCAGCATTAGGTAAAGAAATGATCGTTGAATGTGCGCCTTTGTTGTCGGTGATAGAAAATAACTGTTGCCGTAAAGGAGCAACATTTAATTCAAATAATTTGAACTCTTTAGGGAAAGATAATCTTGCTACAGCTTTGTCGGTAGTGATACCGCTTTTGTCGCTGCGGGAAGACCAATAATCTTGCTGGCCGAAGGCAACCGAACAAAACAATCCCGTAAGAAGTAGGAGTGTAAATTTTCTCATGTTAAGCGTTTAGGTTATAAAATCGTTGACTTGTACAGGGCTATCAACCCATAAAAAGTGGGCTAAAAGTAAGGATATTTAACATTTTCCTACAGGATTTTTTTTGAACACATATAACAAAAAAGTCCCGTTCCTTTTCAGGAACGGGACTGTTATTTGAGTCTTTTTTCAGACTTCCGTCCTCAGACATCGTACCTCCTGCCTCAGACTTCCTTCTTATCTTAGTATCCCATACCGCCCATATCCGGTGCGCCATGTGAATGGGGCTCTTCTTTCTTCGGTTTGTCGGCCACCACACATTCTGTGGTCAAAAGCATACCGGCAATAGAAGCTGCATTTTCAAGGGCTACACGGCTCACCTTTGTCGGGTCGATGATCCCTGCTTTGAACATAGATGTCTCATATAACTCGGTACGGGCATTAAACCCATAATCACCCTTGCCTTCCTTGATTTTCTGAACCAC
>JBEBIF010000382.1:0-3529 GCA_040080515.1 Chitinophagaceae bacterium
CCAAAGCCTTCACTTAGAACTTAACAAACGGTTTTTGTTGCATGTGAAGGCTAGTTATTTCAATAATTTAACTGCTCGTTTACACAGCATTGATTTTACCAAAAGTATTGCCCTGGTATTTGGTAATGAACACAGCGGTGTGAGTGATGAAATAAGGGCATTGGCAGACGGGAACTTTATTATTCCGCAGGTGGGTATCATTCAATCACTGAACATCAGTGTAGCTTGTGCAGTTACTTTGTATGAAGCCTTCAGGCAAAAAAGCAATGCCGGGCAGTACAACCAGCCGGGTTTGGACGCCGTCAGGTATAATGAGCTTTTTAAAGAATGGGAAGATAATAGTAGATAGTCGAGAGTCAATAGTCGATAGTCAATAGTTAATAGTCATGAGGAAGATTAGTTTACTTATACTTTTTTTTGTTATCAGCAACTTTGCTTTTGGGCAGCAGGTAAAAAGCATAAAGATCACTGATCTGGAGAAGATCATTGCCGAAAGCAAGACCCCGCTGATCATAAACATGTGGGCCACTTGGTGCGTTCCCTGCATCGAAGAGTTGCCTTATTTCCAGGAGGAAGCTAAAAAGCATACAAAAGATAGTGTACGGTTATTGCTGGTGAGTCTTGACTTCAAGGAAGCTTTTCCGGCCGGTATTGTTAAGTTTATGAACAAACGTAAAATAACAGCACCGGTTGTATGGCTGGATGAAACCAATGCGGATTACTTCTGTCCCAAATTCGATGTAAAATGGTCAGGAGCAATTCCGGCAACCCTTTTTATTAATAATAAATCGGGCTACCGGAAATTTGTTGAGGAACAGCTCTCACATGAAGAGCTGAAAACGGAAATCATGGCTTTACTCGAAACTCGTTAAATGGCTCGTTCTCTTTCTCTCTCCATTTCTTCCTTTGCTTTTGCCAGAATGTACAAGAAATAAATACCTGCACCCAGGCTTACCAGGGCAAGGATAATTCCCATAACACTACTATGGTAAATGGCTTTGGCAAGGCAGAAACCTACCAGGATCATAAAACTGAAAATAATGATGCGGTTAAGGGTTTGTCTGGAGGGCATAAGCTGTGGTTTTCGGTGAGTGTTGAAGTTATTTCAAAATATGGGATGCATCCACAAATGCATTCCATAAAGTTTTTGTAAAAAAAAATACCCCCGGCATTTCCGGGGGTATTCAAATATCAAAAAATGATTTATTAAAGCCGCTTAATGGAGCATCCAACAGAACGGGATTCCTTTACAGACACTTCCTTACCGGCATTTAGTTCCTGAATGGCCTCAACCAGGTGTTTCCGGTTTACAGCTGATGCATCCGATGGATTATCATCGATGGCCCCGTGATACACCAGTTTACCTTCACCATTAAAAAGGAAACACTCAGGTGTGCGGTTGGCACCAAAAGCATCAGCGAGGGCAGAATTCTGATCTACCAGGTAATACCAGTTATACCCCTGTGTTTTTGCATAGGCCTTCATATCTTCAAACGAATCATCATCACCTCTTTTGGCTTCATTCGAGTTCAATATCGCCACACCAATCCCGTAGCCTTCTGCATATTTACAGGCTTCGTAGGTGCGGGATTGATTTTTTACAACATAAGGACAAGTATTGCAACTGAACATTACCAGCAGGCCTTTAGTTGTTTTCGCTTCTTTCAGGGAAATTTCTTTGCCTGAAATATCTTTCATTTTCGCATCAGGACTGGGAATAGGTGCGCCAATTGGTAAAGGGTCGCTTGTCCAGTTAAGAGAAATTACCAGTGCCGCAACAGGAAATGCTGCAAAGAATATTTTTTTCATGACGTTGATTTTATTGTTACTCAAATTTCGGAATTTATATCGATTGGTCTGTGCCGTCTGCGGGGCTATCTTTCCGTTCGTCGGCAATTTTTTTAAGGGAATTGATGCTTACGTTCAGCTCAAACCCTATTAAGAGGATAAGTGAGTTAATGAAGATAAGCACCATGAGAATCAGTACGGTACCTATGGAGCCATACACCTGGTTATAATTGCCAAACCGGCTTACCCACCAGGAAAACAGTAAGGTAAGCACCAGCATCAGGGCGGTAGCCAGGATGGAGCCGGGGTTGATCAATGGCCATTTTTTATCCACCGCAGGTGCATGCCGGTAGATATAGGAGATACATGCAAAGAACAGGAAAATGATCACCAGCCACCGGGCATTGACGATAATGCTTATCAACGTGGCGTTTTCAATACCGAAAACTTTCAACACAGTTCCCCGGCCGATCAATAACAGGATGCAGGCGAATACAATGATAAACAACACAAAGGTTATTTTCAGCGCAATAATCCTTTTTTGAAAACCGGTCCTTTTTCTGAACCCGATATAGTTTTTATCGAACGACCTCATAATGCCCATGATTGCATTGGAGGAAAAGAACATGGATAATACAAAACCCAGTGACAACAATCCATTCCGGGGATTGTTAATAAAATCTTTCAAAAAATCAATCAGTACGGAATTATCTTTTTCACCAGGGATCACATCTTTTATCAACCCGAACAGTTCATCCTGTATTTGCTGCGTGATCGGAAAAAAAGGAATGAGGGTAAAAAGAAAGATGATGGCTGGAGGAATGGCCATAAAGAAATTGTATGCAATGGCTGAAGCTCTTTCCGTCATGCCCACTGTTTTAACCTGGCTGATAAAGAACATCACCACATCATAGATCGGAATACTCCGGAAGCCGGGCAGGGAAGTGGCTTTGCTTCTGCTGATGATGATCCTGGCAGGTGCAGAACTGCCAATTTTGTGTACTATTTTGGAAAAGACCGGCATCATTTATTGGCGTTAGCCTTTTTAGACGAATCCATTCTTCGGGTAAGTTCTTGCTGGTAAAGGCGTGCATATTTTATATGGTCATTAAAATCGCTGGTAAAAATGCTGCTGCCGTCAAATTTATGGCTCGCCACAAAGTACAGGTAATCTGTCCGGGGTGCATCCAGCACAGCATCAATGGTCTCAACAGATGGAGTACAGATAGGCCCGGGCGGCAAACCGGCATACATATAAGTATTGTATGGAGACACCGTTTGAAGATGAACACCCAATATCCTTTTCAGGGCAAAATTCTTCATTGCAAATTTTACCGTAGGGTCAGCCTGTAGTTTCATTCCTGTTTTTATCCTGTTGAGATAAGTACTGGCAATATTAGATTTGTCCACTTTCTTATTCGTTTCTTCTTCTACAATTGATGCAAGGGTGATCACCTGTAAAGGCGTAAGGTGCAGGCTGTCTGCTTTTATCTTTCTTTCGGTGGTCCAGAATTTTTTATACGCCGTATAGAATTGCTGAAAGATATTATCCGGGCTGCTGTTCCATTTTAAATTGAAAGTGTATGGCATTACCAGCGCCATCACCGTATTGGTATCCACCCCGTATTTCTTCAGTGAATCATTGTTATTTAAAAATTGGATCATTTGCAGTGAATCGCATTCCACATCAAATTTTTTCCCTGATCCCATTTTACCGGCAAAGAGTTCTTTAGCTGTCTCT
>JBEBIF010000383.1:0-3524 GCA_040080515.1 Chitinophagaceae bacterium
GAAAAAATGGGTGGCTGAAGACAGGATACTGTTAGGAAATAAGAAAGATAATTTTTGGGAAATGGGTGATACAGGTCCCTGTGGCCCCTGCACCGAAATTCATTACGATACACGGCCCGAAGCAAATAACGATGGTCATGCAAGAGTGAATAATGATGACACGGGTATGGTGATGGAGATCTGGAATAATGTGTTCATCCAGTTCAACCGGAAAAAAGATGGCAGCCTGGAGCCTTTGCCCGCAAAGCATGTGGATACAGGAATGGGATTGGAAAGATTGGTAAGAGTGATACAGGGGAAGACGAGTAACTACGATACGGATATTTTTAGCGGAACTATTGAAGCAATAAAGCGAATAACTAGACAAAACGAGCAGGTTTTTTTGCAATCAACTAGTAAGCAAAGTGTTGCTGTAAGAGTAATTTCTGATCACATTAGAGCAATTTCTTTTACAATAGCTGATGGGCAGCTGCCATCCAACACTGGTGCGGGATATGTAATTAGGAGAATTTTAAGAAGAGCGGTTCGTTACTATTATACTCATCTTGGGTATAAGCAACCTTTATTATTTCAATTAGTGCCATTATTGGCAAAGCAATTCGAAAATGTTTTTCCTGAGCTCAATAGCCAGCTTGATTTTGTAAGTAAGGTCATTAGAGAAGAAGAAGAGGCGTTTTTAAAAACACTCGATAAGGGGTTAAAAAGAATCGGAGGGATTATTGATTTGTCTTTTTCTAAAGAAACAGGCACAATGATTATTACAGGGGCGGAAGCATTTGAACTATTCGATACATATGGGTTTCCTTTGGACTTAACTAAATTGATCGCCTCAGAAAATGGAAGGAAAGTAGATGAGATGGGATTTGAAGAAGAAATGCAACAACAAAAAACCCGCTCCCGTTCCGCAGGCACAATCGATGCCGGCGACTGGATCGTTCTCAAAGACGGCTCCAACAAATTTGTCGGCTATGATTCTCTGGAAGCCAAAGCTTCCGTGCTAAAATACCGGAAAGTGAAAGCCAAAGGCAAAGAGCTTTACCAATTGGTGCTGGACACCACACCTTTCTACGCCGAAAGCGGCGGACAAGTTGGCGACCAGGGAGAATTAATAATTAATAATGAAAAATTAATAATTACTGACACTAAAAAGGATAACGATCTTATCATTCATTTTTCAGAAAATATTCCTGCAGATTTATCCGGCGAGGTCATTGCCAAAGTAGATGCCACCAAAAGAAAGAACACTGAACTCCATCACTCCGCCACTCACCTCCTGCACGCAGCATTAAGAAAAGTACTCGGCACCCATGTGGCACAAAAAGGTTCATTGGTAAATGAAGAACACCTGCGGTTCGACTTCTCGCATTTTGCCAAAGTAACCGATGAAGAAATTGCTTCGGTAGAGGAACTGGTAAATGAAAAGATAAGAGAGAACATACCAGTAGTGATCAAATCAATGTCTAAAGATGAAGCAACAAAACTCGGCGCCATGGCATTGTTTGGAGAAAAATATGGCGATGTGGTAAGAGTAGTGATCATTGATCCCAACTATTCAGTAGAGCTTTGCGGCGGTACCCATGTAGGCGCTACCGGAGAATTGGGTTTATTTAAACTCACCAGCGAATCTGCTGTAGCAGCCGGTGTTCGCCGGGTAGAAGCGGTGTGTGGTAAACAGGCAGAAGATCATGTAAACGGGCAATTCACCTTGCTGAATAAGTTGCATGAAACGCTGAAGAATCCTAAAGACATTCAAAAAGCTATTGAGAATTTGCAGGCAGAAAATGCAGAGCTGAAGAAGCATGTGGATTCCATGGAAGCAAGGCAGTTGGTAGGAATAAGAAATGAATTGCTCCAAAAAGATGAGATCATAAATGGTGTGAATTTTATCGGGGATATTGTGGAAGTAAGTAATGCGGATGCCTTAAAGAAACTTTGTTTTGACCTGAAAAACCATCTCAGGGACCATGTGGCCGTACTCTGTGTTAATCTCGGAGGCAAACCCTTTGTTGCCGTTGGTATCTCCGAAACAGTAGTGGCAGCTAAAAACCTGGATGCAGGCAAGATCATTAAGGAACATATCGCCCCATTAATAAAAGGCGGCGGCGGCGGACAAAAAACACTGGCAACAGCAGGCGGCCAGGAACCGGGCAACCTTAAAGGAGTGATAGCCGCAGTAAGGAACCTGCTGTAACGGGCTTCAGAACTGGGTATTGCAATGAATATTATTATTGAAACAGATCGGTTGTTGCTACGCACTTTTACCGAAAGTGATGCTGCGCTCATTTACGAATTAAATGCAGACCCCGAGGTTACCCGCTACACCGGCGACCCTATCAGGGATATGGAGCATGCAAAAGAAATACTTGAAAAAGTGATCCTTCCCCAATATGCCTTATATAATCATGGCCGCTGGGCCGTGCATATCAAACCAGGCCTGGAATTTATCGGATGGTGCGGTCTGAAAACCCGGCCGGAAAGAGAAAATGAAATTGACCTGGGGTACCGGTTCTTTAGGCACAGTTGGGGTAAGGGATATGCGACAGAAGCAGCTTTTGCCTGCCTGAATTATGGGTTCAAAAAACTCCGGCTGCCCAGGATAGTAGGAAGGGCCGTGCCCGCCAATATAGGTTCCATAAAGGTATTGCAGAACTGCGGGATGCTATATATCGGGGAAGAGGTAGTTGACGGGCACCTGGCAAAGACCTACGAAGCCCGCAACCCGTTCATCCTTTAAAAAAGCCGGTAAAAAATCCAGCCGCTTTAACATTTCCGAAACATTTCGTATTTCAGAAAATACCTTTATATTTGAACTACGAAAACAAACGTAGATAAAAATAAAACCTCAAGTTTATGAAACAGATGTGGACAAAGATGACAGCGTTTGCCATAGCGCTGGCATTAGTAACACCGGCCGCCCTGCTGGCCCAAAAGGAAGAAAAAACTGATAAAGGCGACAAAGACAAAGAGAAGAAAGAAGTTCAGCAGGTGATCATTACCCGCAAGGGCGATAAAGCAGAAAAGATAGTGGTGGAGATCAATGGCGATAAGGTTACAGTAAATGGAAAACCACTGGAGGAGTACAAGGATAAGAACGGAGATATAAGTGTGCGGCTGAACAATTTAAAAGACATCGAATCACTGAGCTTCAGCCGGAGCGGAAAAGGCGGGGACTGGAATTACAATATGAATGATAATTTCAAAATGTTCAGTGAAGATGCTAACAGGGCCATGCTGGGAGTAACTACTGAAAGAACGGAAGAAGGCGCCCGCATACAGGATATTACAAATGAAAGCGCTGCCGAAAAAATTGGTCTGAAAGAAAACGATATCATTACAAAAATTGATGACAAGAAGATTGAAGGTCCGGAAGATCTGACCGCCGCTATAAAAGCCCACAAGCCAGGTGATAAAGTAACCGTAACTTATTTACGGGATAAGAAAGAGCAAAAAGCCACCGCTGAACTGACAAAATGGAAAGGCATGAATCTTTTCGCAACCGGCGAGCCTTTTGGGAATTACAAGAT
>JBEBIF010000045.1:0-14825 GCA_040080515.1 Chitinophagaceae bacterium
GAAAATTCCCGCAATTCACTGAGCCATCAGAAGGATATCATGGATTGAAATTCTGGGAAGTATTTGGTGAAGGCAACCCGCTGGGCCTGCCCAATATCGCATTCGCCATCCGTGCAAGAGTAGAAGGACTAAGAGACTTTGGCTCTTCACAAAGCCCATTTAATTCTTTCCTGTTGTTGCAGGGGCTTGAAACACTAAGTCTCCGGGTACAACGGCATGTTGATAATGCTCTGGCATTGGCACTGTGGCTGGAGCAACATCCTGCCGTAGATTTTGTACAATACCCCGGGCTGAAGATCAGTCCGTATCATGAGCTGGCAAAAAAATACCTGGCTAACGGTTTCGGAGGGGTGCTCAATTTCGGTATCAAAGGATCAAAAGAAAATGCCAGCAAGTTCATTGATTCATTGAAGCTGGTAAGTCACCTTGCCAATGTTGGCGATGCTAAAACCCTGGCCATTCATCCGGCATCCACCACCCATGAGCAATTGAATGCCGAAGAGCAGATCGCATCCGGTGTATTACCCAACCAGATCCGCATCAGTGTCGGCATTGAACATATAGATGATATCAAAGCCGATTTTGAACAGGCATTTGAAAAAGTTTTTACTAAAGAGTTAGTAGGATAAAATTTATTGACCCGGCTTCAGTTCCCTGATTGAGCTTCCGTTGCGTCGCACTCTTCAGGGTCCTGTTCGCTACTCATCAAAATACAAGTGACAACAATTTATAATCATACCAGCCCATTTACAGTAGAGTCAGGTGAAACCCTTCCGGGTTTTCACCTGGCTTATACCACGCATGGAAAATTAAATGCCGCAAAAGATAATGTCGTCTGGATATTTCATGCACTCACTGCCAACAGCAACCCGGTGGAATGGTGGCCCGGCCTGGTAGGTGATGGCAAGTACCTCGATCCTGCAAAACATTTTATCATTTGTGTAAATAAACCTGGTAGTCCCTACGGCAGTATTTCACCATTGAGTAAAAACCCTGCAACAGGTGAGCCGTACTATAACAACTTCCCCGTTTTTACCATCCGGGATATGATCAAAACGTATCAGTATCTCAAGGACCATCTTGGTATCAGCAAGATCTTTATCGGTTTGGGTGGTAGTACCGGTGGTATGCAATTGCTGGAATGGGCCATCGAAGAACCCGGATTGTTTGAACATATCGTTCCCATTGCCACCAATGCCGTACTGTCGCCCTGGGGCATTGCCTTCAATGCCACCCAGCGTATGGCTATTGAAGCAGATACTACCTGGCAGGACCATCACCAGGAAGCAGGACAAAAGGGACTGGCCGCAGCCCGTGCGATGGCCCTGCTCTCCTACCGGCATTACACCGGGTTCGACATCACACAAAGAAGGGATAAAGCTTTTGTACCATTGACCGAAGACGTAAGATATGCAGCAGACAATTACCAGCGCTACCAGGGATTGAAACTGGTAAATCGCTTCAATGCGCTTTGCTATTACCGCTTGTCGCAAAGTATGGACAGTCATGATGTGGGCCGCAACCGGAATGGTGTGGACGCAGCATTAAAAACCATCAAGGCAAAAACACTTGTCATTGGTATCACCTCCGATGTGCTATATCCCATTTCCGAACAGGAATATTTACAACAAACCATCCCTGGGGCACAACTATTAAGCATCCACAGCGAATATGGCCACGATGGCTTCCTGCTGGAATATGAAAAAATAGAAACGGCATTGACAAAATTTATTGACGAAAAAAGATCCTCTTATTTAAAAATAGTAAACGACTGATATGGAAACTCAAAAACACTTGACGATCGGCCTGTTTGGATTTGGTGTGGTGGGCGAAGGCCTCTACAAAGTATTACAACAAACCCCCTCACTGAAAGCATCCATTAAAAAGGTGTGCATCAAGAATTATGGCAAAAAAAGAAATGCACCCGCCTCCTTATTTACTACCGATAAAAATGAATTGCTGAACGATCATGACATTAACGTCATTGTTGAAGTGATTGATGATGCCGATGCGGCTTTCCAGATCGTATCAACTGCACTCAAGAATGGAAAAGACGTGGTAAGCGCCAGCAAGAAAATGATCGCTGAGCATTTGCAGGAACTGCTGAAGCTGCAGCAAGAAACCGGAAGATCATTCCTGTACGAATCAGCGGCCTGTGCTTCCATTCCCGTTATACGCAACCTGGAAGAATACTATGACAACGACCTGCTGCACTCCATCAAAGCCATTGTAAATGGTTCCACCAATTTTATACTGACCAAGATGTTTGAAGAAGGTCTCGATTTTAAGCAGGCATTGTTGCTGGCACAGCAGGCCGGTTTTGCAGAAAGTAATCCCGTATTGGATGTGGAAGGATATGATGCCGTAAACAAATGGACCTTCCTCCTCACCCACGCATATGGCATCATCGAATCACCAGCTAATATCTTATTCAACGGTATTCAAAATATTCATGCTGCAGATGCCGTAGTGGCCAAAGCAAAAGGTCAGCAGATCAAACTGGTGGCCCAGGCACAAAAATTAAAAAGCGGAAAAATTGCCGCCTTTGTTCTTCCCCAATTTGTAAACCATGATGATCACCTGGCATTTGTAAAGAACGAATACAATGGCGTGGTGATAGAAAGCAGCTTTGCGGATAAACAATTCTTTTATGGCAAAGGAGCAGGAAGCTTCCCTACCGCTTCTGCCGTGCTGAGTGATATTGCTGCCTTGCGCTACCAGTATAAATATGAATACAAAAAACTCTATCATCACCAGCCACATGAATTAAGTGATGACATTTTCCTTCGTGTGTATATTAGTTTTGATGACCTGGCCCTTATTCCCCGTGACCGGTTTGAGTGGATCGAAGAATGGCATGCCCAGGAAGAACGAAAATACCTGGTGGGTATCATTTCCTTTGATGAACTTAAAAAAAACACCTGGTGGAAAGAGAATAACACCTCCCTTATCCTGGCCGCCAACCCGATCATTGAAGATATTGAAACCCGTAAACTGAAGAAGAAAAGCCTGGAACTGGCTGGGATCATTTAAAGACGAAACATAAAATACAGGTTTTTCAAAAGCATAGTTGAGGCTGTCTCCAAAGACAGCCTCATTTTTATATTCAAAATAAAAACAGTTTAAGAAGCTGCCTGTGCTAACTTTAATGCGATATAAGAAAGCAAAAAAGTAATTTTTCTTAACTGCAATGAGGGTAGCTTTAATTACACGGGCGACACTGCACAAAGTTCCGGGTGGTGATACGGTCCAGATCGAACAAACTGCAGGTCACCTTCGCCAGATGGGAGCGCAGGTGGATATTATCCCCTCCAGTTCCCGCATCAACTATTCTCAATATGACCTCTTTCATTTCTTCAATATTATACGGCCTGCCGATCTGCTGGATCATACAAAAAAATGCGTTAAGCCTTATGTCGTCACTCCTATCCTGGTAGATTACAGTGAGTATGATCGTCATCACCGCAAAGGAATAAGCGGTTTTATATTGCGCCGGTTTTCCCCTTCCGCCAATGAATATATCAAAACAATCGGCCGGTGGTTAATGGGCAAAGACCAGCTGGTCAGCAAAAGCTATTTACTGAAAGGGCAGCAACAAAGTATCCGCCAGGTACTGGCAAAGGCGAGCTGGCTGTTGCCCAATTCCCTGGCTGAATACCATGACCTGAAAACTAAATTCGGTACCAACACACCTTATACCATTGTTCCAAACGGTATTGATACATCCTTGTTTACACCCAACCCCTTCGTTTCCAGGGATCCGCACTTAGTTATTTGCGTTGCCCGGATAGAAGGAATAAAAAATCAGCTTCACCTAATCAGGGCATTGAACAATACTGAATTTACATTGATACTAATTGGTAGTACCGCCCCTAATCAGCATAACTATTATACGGAATGCCGTAAGCTGGCCGCTGAAAATATAGCGTTTCAACACCATTTACCGCATGCTGCATTATTACAGTACTATCAAAAAGCAACAACACATGTATTACCCAGCTGGTTTGAAACCTGCGGCCTTTCTTCACTGGAAGCAGCAGCCACAGGATGTGCTGTTGTAATTAGTGACAGGGGCTATGCCCGTGACTATTTCGGTCAGGATGCCTTTTATTGTGATCCGGATGACCCGGCCTCCATTTTAGATGCGATCCGAAAAGCAGCAGTAAACAAAAATGATGGCCAATTGTCCAAAAGAATTACCGCTGCATATACCTGGGAAAAAGCAGCAGCTATTACATTAGATGTGTACCAAAAAATTCTATCGCATTGAAGCAATTAAAGATCGGGATAATGGGCACCAGGGGCATCCCCAATCAATACGGTGGATTTGAGCAGTTTGCCCAATACTTATCTGCTGACCTGGTACAACGGGGCCATCACGTTTATGCATACACTTCCCATAAACATCCTTATCAGCAAACTGTATGGAATGGTGTTACACTCATTCATTGCAAAGATTGGGAATATAAGATCGGGACCGTTGGCCAGTTCTTATACGACCGTAATTGCATAGCAGATTCCAGGAAAAGAGATTTTGACATCCTGCTTCATCTTGGTTACACCAGTGATAGTATTTGGCATCGCAGATGGCCGGCCAATACCGTTAACATAGTAAATATGGACGGGCTGGAATGGAAGCGGAGCAAATACAACTGGCTGACCCGCCGGTTTCTTAAATGGGCAGAACGATTGGCGGCAACCCATGCAGACCTGCTGGTGGCTGATTCATTAGCCATACAAGAACATCTTCAAAAAACTTTTAACAAAGGATCCTGTTTCATTCCCTATAGCGCTTCCCTGTTTACGGATCCCGATGCCACAGCAATAGAAAAATTTAGGCTTACTCCCTATAACTATTTTCTTCTGATAGCCCGGATGGAACCAGAAAATAATATAGAAATGACCATCAAAGGATATTTGGCAGCAGCATCTGCTTATCCTTTACTGGTTATTGGAAATACCTCCAACCGCTTTGGAAAATTCCTCACATCAAAGTACAACGATCCTAAAATAATTTATACTGGTGCTTTGTATGATACCGTTTTGCTGAACAACTTGCGGTATCATTCCACCCTGTATTTTCATGGGCACTCTGTTGGCGGCACCAATCCTTCCTTGCTGGAAGCAATGGCTTGCGGATGTTCGGTTGCTGCATATGAATCTATTTTTAATAAAGCTGTACTGGAAAAAGAAGCTGATTATTTTTCAACAGCGGAAGATATAACCCGGCTGCTGCTTTCCCCAAGGGATATTCACCAACAGGAAGAACGGAAAAAATTAAACCTGCAAAAGATCAGCACCATCTATACATCAGAAAAGATAACCAATGCCTATGAGCAATTAATGCAGGATGCAGTAGCAAAAAAGAAATAGCAACACTGCGCTCACTTCAACACTTCCTTATTTTTCCTGGTTACATTAAATTCAGGAAAAGCATTAGTGAAGGCCAGTATCCAGATCACATACTCTGCTGCATTGGTAATATAACTTCCCATGAACTGGTACAGGAATATGAAAAAGAAAAGCAGCAGCCGGTAATAGTTCGTCCAGACCTTTGTCACAAAGAAAAGCACCACCTGTACCAGCAACCGGACTATAAAACCTATCCAGCCAAAAAGGGCCAGCGTTTCGGCCGCGGCATTAGGAATAGCCACCGGCGTATGAAAACTGTATAGGTAATAACTGCGGATTATATCTGCACCGGTCAAACTTAATTGACCCGGACCAATTCCCCAATACCAGCTTTTTTCTTCCAGCAGTTTCTTTGCCAGGATGAATGCTTCCTCCGTTCTCCCCATGGTTGAAGTATCCTTTCCCAGGAAAATATTTTCCAGTCGCAAAAACACCGGATTGTTTCGGAAAAAAATAAATCCCAGTACAAATAGTGTTACTGTAACAAAACCAAAAGTGACAAATCCGTTAACCACTCTCCGCTTTGAATGCAGCGACCGGAAATGAACCAAAAAAGTAAATAACCCGCCAGCCACCAGGCACAAGATCACACCGATCGAAAAAGAAAGAACGAAAGGCATAAACAACATAAATAACAATACCGCACTATTTCCCCGGTTAAGCCGCAGCACATACCGGAGAAAATAAAACGAGAACAACGGGGTGAACAGCATTGCATAATAAGAGGCCTCGTAAGTAAACAACTTCAGCCGGAGAAACTGATCTACTTTATCTGTAAGGTTCTGCTGTATCCAGAAAATATAACTCAGCGGCGTGAAGTAAGAAACTATAGCGATAAGACAAAGCACTGTGTTTATCAGCAATACCTTCCTGAAAACCTGCTCCTTCCCAGCATCAAAACGCAACCAGGTATAAAACGCCTGTCCGAAAATATAAACCGCCAGTATATTAAATATCGCAATGGCATATTTCTGTATCTCCACATCCACCAGCAGTATATGCGCCACTATAAACGGAAGTAATAGACCCATAAAGGGAAGCAGGATATCTGTTTTCCGTTTTAATATAACCCATATATAAAACAGGGGTGCCAGCAGCGTAGTATATGTTAGCCCTAATGGCAGCCCCACCGTGTTGATAAAAAAATAGATCAACCCAACCAGTAAGCCTGCCTGCCGGGCCAGCAGATACCTATTCCATTGCATGAGTTTTCTTTTTTAGATAATCAAAAACACCCCGCCATACACCTCTTGCCTGGCCCCATTGCCCGGTAAGTATCCTTTTTAAAAGTCGTAATCCTGCAAAAACTAATACCAGCCCTGTTTTTCCCTTTCGGTACTTTGAAATAAAATACAAGCCGTTACGGGTATAATAATAATGTGCCCGAAACCCTTTGCCAATGACCGTACTTATTTTATCGTAACAGACCGCCGTTTGGCAAACAGCTATTTCTATCCCTTTTTGCCGGGCACCGTAGTTCCAATCCGTTTCTTCCCAGATCAGGAAATAGTGCTCGGGCAGTAGTCCTGCAACAGCAAAGCTGGAGGCATGCGTAAAAAGACTGGCCCCGGAGATATAATCCAACTTGTCAAGCATATCGGTATGGGTGATCGCTTTTATTGTACCCGTATTAAAATTGATCGTTGCACCTCCATAGAAAAGTACTTTCTCTTTTTCCTCATACGACCTTACCACCGACCCGATGATCTTTTTCCCCTGCTGCTGATCAGCAAAATCCACCAATTGCTGCATCGCATCCTGTTCAACGGTCATATCAGGGTTAAGCATCCATACATAAGCATCTAACTGTTGCACCATTTGCAATACGATATTATTGGCTGCTGCAAAACCTGCATTACTATCATTCTGGATCAATACTAGTTTGGGTAACAGTTGGTGCCGGAATGTATCAC
The DNA here is from genome assembly GCA_040080515.1 of Chitinophagaceae bacterium. GTDB lineage: Bacteria > Bacteroidota > Bacteroidia > Chitinophagales > Chitinophagaceae > JJ008. The sequence continues at coordinate 7,326 of JBEBIF010000045.1, forward strand.
TAAACACTTTTCTGCTTACAATTACATTATCCATTGAAGCCGGTACTGTTTTCCTTATCTGTTCCAGCGATTCATTTCCCGAATGATTATCCACCACCAGTATCGAAAAATCAGGGTAAGAAGATGCCAGCAGGGATTCAATACACCCCAGCGTATCCTCCCAGTTCTGGTAATTAACAATAACGATATAAACTTTCTTTCCCTGCATTTCAAAATAATTAACTGCCACCGGCTCTCATCCTTCTGAATGGCAATGACACGCCAACGGTAATAAATACCTCCGTAATAAATATTGCGGCTATTGTTCCCCTGGCCTGGTAATAGCCGGCCAAAACAATATTGGCAATGATACACAACAAAGCAGCTGAAGTATAAACTGTGAAATAGTTTTTCTTCCTGTCTAATGCCAGCAATGATGTGGTACCCGGAATATTAAGGCACACAATGGGCAAAATGATACAGAACATCCGGAGCATAAAGATCGCTTCTGCATTCCCTTCCTTCATAAAGAAATAAAGGATCTGAGGAGCCAAAAGGGCTACACCAATACATCCTGCTACCACCACTCCAAAAAAGGCAGGAAACACCTTTTTGAAAAACTGGCCTAACTGACCCACACCGGCACCGGCCAACTGGCAGGCCCGCGGATAAATCGATTGGGAAAAGACCACAAGCCCCTGCTTCATGGCAAAAAATATCTTTTCTGCAACACTGTAGTACCCGGCCACCAGGTCGTTCGTAAAAAGACGGAGTATAAAAATATTCCCGTACTGAATACTATTCATCGACAGGTTAGTAACTGTAACAGACCATCCTTCCCGTAAAGAAGCCTTTATTTCTGAAAAGGAAATTTTTTGGTACACCAGCCGGAACATGCGGGAGGCCAGTATCATAGCGATGATACCCGCCAGTAAATTACCGGCACCAAGAAAAAAAATAAACAATGAACTATCACCTGGTCCCTTAATAAAGATAAACACCAACGCCACAAACACCAGCCGGGAAAACAAGGTAACAGCCGCCAGCAATTGCATCCGTTCCAAACCCTGGAAAAACCAGGAAGGTACTGCAGCCTGTCCCGGCACAAAAAGAAATGCCATTAAGTAGAGTAAGAAATGCTGCCGGATAAAAGGAAAGATCAAAGTGAGCAGCAGGAAAATAACAAAAGCGATGCAACAAAGTAGTCCTTTTGAAAAAAGCACCCGGAAATAAATGGCCGACAGTGCTGCAGGGTCGTCCCGGTTTATTGAAACTTCACGGGTGCCGGTTTGATTAAACCCATAATCGGTAAGGGTGGCCAGGTAAAACATGATCACCTGTGCCACAGCTACCACACCAAACCGCTCCACACCGATCCTGGAAATAACATAGGGAATGACCAGCAATTGCAACAGGGAATTGATCACTTGTACCAACCCAAGTGAAAAAAAATTTTTCAGTAAATGTTTATTGCTTGCAATTGACATAGCTCTTGACGAAGATAAGGAGGCAATGGCGGCAATCATATTAATCAGGCGTCCTTTTTATCCTGATTAAGCAACCCCGGCTGCTGCAAATGCGATTTACAAAATAGCCATTCCGGAAGGGATCGTCATGTCTCTAACTCACCCGGGAACAGCTGATACTGCCGTATAAATAAATTTTACTATTTTCATCAAAAGCAACTATGACTGCAGGTGCAAAAAATACAACAGAACAACCGGAAGATATCGACCTGCTTTTATTGCTGGAAAGATTCATCGCTTTCCTAAAGAGATTTGGCTGGCTTTTCATCACAGCATTGCTTCTGGGGCTTGCCGCCGGGTATTGGTTCTATCGCTCCATACCCAAAACCTACCAGTCACGGCTGGTGGTACATTCCTACCTGCTTACTAACCCGGAGCAGATCCAGATCGTAAACAACTGGGACCGGTTGCTGAAACAAAAAGAATTTAAGAACCTCTCCACATTGCTTCATTGCCCGGAAAACATTCTTTATGGAGTAAAACAACTGAAAGCAAAAGAGATACAGCAGGTTTTTACCCCAAATAACCCCAATGGATTTATTATTGATGCGCTGGTCACCAATAACAGCATCCTCGACAGTCTTCAATCAGCCATAGTGTACGGATTTGAGAACAGTGAGTATGTAAAAGAGCGACTGGCTGCCAAAAGAGCTTCCCTGCAGGAGCTGATCATTAAAACAACTGCTGAGATCAATAAGCTGGATTCCACCAAAAAGATCATCGAAGGTATCATCGGTGGCAGCGGGCGCAGTTCTTCTTCATTGATACTGGACGGATCCTCCATCAACCGGCAGTTAATAGAAATGAACGAAAAGTTGCTGGGATTTAAAGAAAGCCTGGAATTCACCAATGCCATACAGGTTTTGCAAAGCTTCAGCAAATTCAATGAAGTTCATGGCCCGAAACTGATTCCCTGGCTGTTCATTGGCGTGGTATTCTTTCTTTTTTTAGCCTGGGCCGGTGCACTGGTGTATAATGTGAGCCAAAAACTAAAGCAAAGAAGAACGAATCGCTAAACCTGTAACCCTCATTTTCTAACAGTTGTTACATGAATCTTCTGCCAAAAGCGTCTTCCTTACAATCCCGCTTGTTATTTCTTTGCTATATCCTTTTTTTTACCGGTCTTATCTTTTCATTCCGGGCAGTCAGCAGCTTCAGTACGGGGTTATTAATTCTTGCCGGTATTTTTTATAACAAACAGGAAAATGGCATTTACCTAAATAAGAACATTAAGAATCTTTTCTTATTTGCCTGCCTTGCTTATTTCCTCTTCCAGTTCGTCGCCTTTTTATTCAGTGATTTTAATATTGCCGAAGGCCGGCGGCAGGTCATCTTAAAAACAGGAATGGTATTAGTCCCTCTGGCTGTCTGCTGTACTGGTTCTGTAAATGCAGCCTTTATGAAACGGTTAATGACAGCTTATTCTTTGATACTTGTTACAGCCTGTCTTTTTTGCCTTGCCATGGCCCTTAGCTATTACGTACAGACAGGTGACGCTTCCCATTTTTTTTATCACCCCCTGGTGAGCCCGCTGAAACAACATGCCGTTTATTTTTCTTTACTTGTCTTTTTTGCCCTTCTTTTTACATTAGAAAATACGAAACCCGGTGAATGGCTCTTTCCTCCTGCCCTTCATTTCGCCCTGTTGATCTTCCTGTCCCTTTTCCTGGTACTTCTTTCTTCAAAACTGGTGCTTATCTTCTTTGCGTTTTACCTGCTCTATTATTTTGTAACGTTCCGCAGAGGTGGTACCTATAACCGGGCAGTGATAACAGTTATAGCTGTGCTGCTTGTTACCGGCGGCATACTGCTCTTTGTTACCAACAACCCGGTAAGCCGGCGGTTTAAGGATATTACAAAAGATAACCTGGCCGTGCTACAGCAGGACAGCTATAAAACGTCTGATTATTTTAACGGTCTTCAATTCCGGTTGCTGCAATGGAAATTAGTACCAGAAATACTGAATGAAACGAATGGCTGGTGGCAGGGCGTTGGGGCAGACCGGGCCCAGGAACTGCTGGCCCAAAAATATATTTCAAAGAATATGTATGCCGGTAAGCCGGGTACGGAGCGCAAAGGATACCTGCTATATAACACCCACAACCAATTATTGGAATCACTACTGAAAAATGGGATTCCGGGGGCCCTGCTCTTTCTTTTTATCTGTTTTGCTTTATTACGGATCGCCTGGCAAAAAAAGAGCCGGGTACTACGTTTTGTGATTGTCCTGTTGCTGCTTTACAGTTTCAATGAAGCGGTGCTGGAAACCCAGTACGGCGTGCTGATATTTACGTTTTTCCCATTATTTTTCTCACAAGACTGACCCAAGCCAACGTTTTGCCCGGTTATTACGATTGAATGATACTTTATTCCCATTATGCACCCTTTGTCAGCCGTCATAATCACCTTTAACGAAGAAGCCAATATCGGACGATGTATAGAATCGTTGAAAAAAGTGGCTGATGAGATCGTTGTACTCGACTCTTTCTCTACCGATCAAACGGCAGCTATTGCCCGCAGCCATGGAGCCATTGTACACCAGGAAAAATTCAGAGGTTATATCGGGCAAAAGAATTTTGTGATACAACTGGCCTCCCACAATTATATTTTAAGCCTGGATGCTGATGAGGAACTGGATGAAACGCTGGTGTTCTCCATCCTGGAAGCTAAAAAAAGTTTTACCTACCGGGCTTACCGGGCCAATCGCTGCACCAATTACTGTGGCCATTTTATTCGTCACGGATTATGGTATCCTGATCCAAAGGTCCGGCTGTTTGACAGGCGCATAGCGCAATGGGGTGGATTGAATCCCCATGATAAGATAGAAGTGCAACCCGGCTTCCCGGTAAAAAAATTAAAAGGAGATATCCGTCATTATTCCTTCCATACGCCGGAAGACATGGTTTGGCAAAACAACCGCATGAGTTCCATTTCTGCCGCATCTTTATATGCAATGGGGCGCAGAAGTAACTGGTTCAAAATGCTGGTACGTCCTGCCTGGGCATTTTTGAATGGTTATTTTTTCCGGTTAGGTATTTTAGATGGTGCAGACGGCTTTACCATTGCCATAAATACGGCGCACCAGGTTTTCCTGAAGTACAGTAAATTGTACCGGCTGCAGCAGAACATACAAAAAGCTGTTCCTGCACCCATGATAAAACCTGTACTAACAGAAACAAAATCTGCCGCCGGCGATGCCTGACAAAGAAACACTGATCATCCTGATTCCTGGTTTCCCAAAAGATGAAGCAGATTCCACCTGCCTCCCTTTTCAACAGGCTTTTGTAAGCTGCCTGAAAAAAAACTACCCGGCACTTAATATAGTGATCCTAACCTTTCAATACCCTTTTGAAACAAAAGAATATACTTTTCAAAACATCCCGGTAATAAGTTTTGGAGGAAAAAACAAAGGCGGGCTGTCCAAACTTCTGCTGCGAAGAAAGATCAATAAGCAGCTTGAAAAAAATCACAAGAGCTTTTCCATTAAAGCCATCCTTAGTTTTTGGTGTGGTGAATGTGCCCTTGTGGGCAGCCGCTTTGCCCGCAAGCATGGGTTGAAACACTATTGCTGGCTGATGGGACAGGATGCTAAAGCAGATAATCGCTATCCCCGGAAAATCAAATTTGCACCTGATGAATTAATTACGTTGTCAGATTTTTTACAGGATGAATTTGAACGAAACCATCACATCCGGCCACATAAAGTGATCCTGCCGGGTATTGATACTGCATCCTTGCAGCGTACAGCTACCGCAAAGGATGTTGACTTGCTGGCAGTAGGTTCACTGATACCATTAAAGCAGTATGACCTCTTTATAGAAACAGTAAGCCGGGTTAGGGAAACCATCCCCAATGTGAAAGCCGTATTGATCGGCGAAGGCCCCGAAATAGAAAATTTACTGGCGTTGATCAAAACTAAAAAAATTGAATCCGCTATTCAGCTTACCGGTGAGTTGCCACATGCTGTCGTTATTCAATATATGCACCGGAGCAAACTATTGCTGCACCCTTCAGCTTATGAGGGATTTGGAATGGTTTGTATTGAAGCGTTATATGCAGGAGCTGCGGTGATCAGTTTTGTAAAGCCCATGAAAAAAGAAGTACCGGGCTGGTACATCGTTACCGGCGCTGAGGAAATGAGCAATAAGGCTGTTGAACTTCTTTCGGCATACACTCCGGTATCAGCTTCCGGATTTGACATTACCCACTCTGTTACCGCTTTTATGTCTTTGATTTATCCGGCTGACTGATCGGTAGTAGGTCAGTTTGAAAATTAGTTGCTTTTAAAAATGCTCTTAAACCACATAGACAATAAGTTATCATAGGAATACACACATAGACCTTTCTATGTGTGTATTCCTATCTGTTCTATGGCCTATGTGGTTCATCTTTTTCAAAATGACCCACTACCGACTGATTACCACCTCAATTTTTTTACCAATCGCCTCAAAAGATAGATGCTCACGAAAGCGGTCAAGTGTTTTATCTCTTTCCTTCTCCAGGTCAAATTGCAGAGAAGCCTGTAAAGCATGTAACAGAGCTTGTTCACTTCCCGGTTCATATAATATCCCGCATTTCCCCTGCCCTGTTAGTATCCGGAATGAATCAATATCTGTTATAATGGGTACGCATCCGCAGGACATGGCTTCACACACTGATATTCCGCCTCCTTCGTAATGTGAGGCAGATATAAAAAAATCAGCTGCATTGTACCACATTTGTAATTGCTGATGCGGCACTTTTCCAACCAGCCTGATCCTCTTCTGTGCCAGCTCATCTTCTTCAATGAGCTTCCTTATCTCAGCTTCCAGTTCTTCTGTATGATAGATCATATATAATGTGGCTGATGGTTGTTGTTCCAAAAATTGGCTGAAGGCTTTTATCGCCGTAAGCGGATCTTTATTCGCATCCAGCCTGCCCACCCACAAATAGACCGGTGATCCGGAAACAGTCAACAAAGCTCTCGCCTCCTCCTTATCCCCCGGTTTGAAAACAGAGGACCCATGAAAGACCTCGTGTATCTTATCCCGGCGGCTGATAATACCTTTTTGCACCCATTGATGGCCAAACTCCAGCGAAGTAAACAAATACGCATTCACACATTTGTCTGCCAGCTTTTGCAAATATTTTTTTATACCTCTTCCTGGTTTTTCAGAACGGTTGATCACAATGATCTTTGTTTTCCTGCCAACTGTGAGCCTTAATTGCAGGAGCTGCAGTGGAAAAATAAACCCGTTGATAAAAACAACATCCGGCTTCAGTTTTTTTATCAGCCCGTGAATGCGCAGTGGAAAACGGACTATTTTCTTTTTTTGTTTTATGAAATGATACTGTACACCGTTCTGTTCGCACTGACCTTCGTAGTTGATCCGTTCAATGCCGATGACCTGGTGGCGGGGAGCCATGCTTTCCAGTATCCCGGTGTATCCTTCAATCCGGTGCAGCCAGGCTGCTGGTTCAGTAAACTCCGGTGCTCCGGCATAGCTGTTAAAAATTAATGTCATTAACCCAAAGCTGATTTAGAAAATATCAATGTCTGAAAAGGTGAATTTAATTTTTTCCGGTGGAATGGGCGATCCAAAATCCTGGAACAATACCGGGTACGACGGGCTTTCCGGAAAATGCTTTGCAAATAGTTGGTACAATGGTGTTCCCGGACTGCAATGAAATTGAATTTGCCGGATACCCAACCACCACGCAGTTCGCTTCAGTCCCGACATAACAGTTTTGAAATTTGCTTCCGTACCATTTTCCATATCACCGATCCATATATCATTTTTACTGTTGATCCAGATTGTTGCATCAGCAATACGAATTACCATGGTTGGGCTGTAGGTCTTATAAGAAAGAAAGACAGCGCTTCTGCTCACTCCGGCAAACCCATCCCTTGTGGCGGAATTAGCCACTCCGTTTTCCGGCAACATTTTTTTGCGAAGCACCAACCGGCTGTAGCTTTTATAAATACCATTGAATAAACGGGTCTTTTTGAAAAGCC